>NZ_JAHGVE010000014.1 GCF_018835585.1 Pelorhabdus rhamnosifermentans | reverse complement strand
AGAAAATGCACCTCGTTGTTCATAGTGACATTTTCTCACGATAGTCTACATAGTGACATTATCACAAGTTAAACACAGTTTGTTAATTTTATCTATTGCTTTTGAGATTTGATTAGGTCTATAATGCCAGTTTCTTGTACAATTTTGTTTAATTCTTGGCTCTCAGCTATCCATTTTGTTTGTGATTCTTCAGGACTTAAATATTCAATATCTAGTCCTAGATTTTCCATGTTTTTTTGGAATTCGGGTTCATTAATTATTGTTTTAAACCCATCAACAAGTTTAGATTTTATATCATTCGGTAGTTCTTTGGGAGCTGCTATTCCATACCAATAACTATAAGCAACATTTAATCCCTGCTCTTTAAATGTTGGCACGTTGCTAAACGTTGGATCGTTCATTCTTTGTGTGCCTGCAACTGCTAATACTCGTACAGTACCGTTTTTCACGTATTCTTTAATCGTCATTGGATTAGTAAGGATACGCTGGACATGTCTGCCAAGTAAAGCGGCAGCCATTTCACCATTACCATTAAAAGGAACCTGGGTAATGGTAATATTTGCGGCTTTACCAAACATTTCGCCAAGTACATGATTGTTTGAACCAATGCCACCATGAGCAAACTTTAGTTGTCCAGGGTGATTTCTAGCATATTGAACTAAATCGTCAATATTTTGCCACGGTTGATCAGCTAATACTGCCAACACTATTGATGAAGTCGCCACTTGAGCCAACGGCTCAAGTGCTGTTGGGTAATCATACTTAGTGGATCCATAAATCGGTTGTAATACTAGGTCGATTTGTGTAATCCCAATAGTATAGCCGTCGGGGTTGGCACTAACCAATTCATTCCACCCTATTGTCCCTGTTCCTCCGGGCTTGTTGATAACGATAAGTGATTGTCCTAAATATTTTGAAGCCCACTTTTCTAGTGCTCTGGCCATCAGGTCCGTTCCTCCTCCAGCACTAAACGGTACAATTATAGTAATAGGCTTATTAGGATATTTCTCTACCTTAGGTGTAATTACTGTTGTACTTTGCATGCCTGTACAACCTCCAATCATTATTGAAATAAGCAAAAAGGCTATCAACAAAAATAACGGTTTTTGTCGCACATAAACACCTCCTAATTTCCAAAATACTACATTTAATAGGAATTTCCTGCAATTAAATGTAATTTAATATACAGTATTGTGTATTTATGGTAGCTACTGAATGGTAAGCAGACGAAGCGCCTACTTTGGCCGTAATGGCTGGGGTAGGCGCTTTTTTTATTTGTCAAAAAAGTCTCGCTAAATTTAATATTATAACATTTTTGGATTATATTTACAAAACAATTATATCAGCATACACTGAATCAGTGGAAAGATATTTTCGCTAATTCAATTAAAAGGGATGATATAATGGCAAATTTAATTGGTCACGACGACGTATACCGTGAACCTACATTAAATAAAGAAGATAATATTAAGACGACATTTGGTGAGAAAATTATAATTGTTGCTGTCTATCTTCTATTAATGGTATCCTTAGGAGCTTTATCATGGTACGGCGCTTCTATGGGGTATTACCCAGATCTTTCTCTTATTCAATAACAAACTTGGTACTTGCAGATTAGTTTAGAGTGTGAGCGTAGCTCTCAGTCGGTTTAGGGGCCTTTGTCATAATTTTGTCAATTTATATGATATTTTATAAGCAAGCTGATCCGGTCTATGTATGGCCGTTAAAATATATACAACTTTTCCAAATTTTCTCCGATCGCTCTCTCGTCTCTCAGCGAGGGAGCCTTTTTTTATTTTGACGCAGTTGCAGAAAAACGGTTGAGTGCATGAATAAGGACCATTCTGGCTGATTGCTGGAAAGAGTCCTTCTTCCTATTTTTTGAAATATATTGTATTTAATACCTTACGCAGTTTTACTGAAGATGAACTAGGGAATAATATATATTTTTTATTGCGCAGCAGGAGCTCTATATAGACAATGTCGTAGAAGATAAAATTGATGCACAATTTAATGATGGTTCTTACTGTGAACTTACAAAAACAAGATAAAACTAAAAAGCCGTACAGAAATATCCAAATCCACTAAACTGGTGATATTGTAAACAAAAAATACCGCTCGGCAGCACAAGCTACCAGGCGGCATTTTTATTACTTGAATTTTATCGCTTCCAAACGAAGGCGATATTCCATATCTTTATCTTTGTGATTCCATCCGGCGTCAATACTTACACGGTTGTGCCGGACTCCTATACCAATCCCGAAGTAATGGAATTGCTGAAGCAGCATAAATCAATTGCACGATTAGGTGATTAAGTTAGGTTAGGTTAAATTTTGATGATTAATATGTGAAAGTCGATATACAGGATACACACAGCTGAAATAAGAGGTCCGGGTTATGTCGGTTTGAAAATAAAAAATTATGAGGTGTTAACTATGTGTTGTTGTAATGAAAAAATTCCAGTTGGTACGGTAAATTATTTTGCAAGGCAATTTCCACCGGAAGGCTGGTTGTTGTGCGATGGCCGCGAAGTATTGCGGGATGTGTTTGCGGATTTATTTAATATGTTAGGTACTTCGTTTGGTATTGGTGACGGTAAAAGTACATTTAATTTACCCGATTTGCGTGGTGAGTTTATTCGCGGGCTTGATGTGGGGCGCGGAGTTGATACGGGAAGACAATTAGGAAGTGTGCAAGCAGATGACACTAAATCTCATTACCATGCGGTTTTGTCATATCCATATCGTGCTAATACTCTCCTTTATACAATACCTAGTGAACAGGATACAATGAATGTTTATACTGGGAATGCAAATGGAACGGTTGTAAGAACAGGTGCTCAGTGTACAAAGGAATTAGGTACGACTGAAGCAGGCGGCAGCGAAACTCGTCCTCAGAACATCGCTTTGTTGGCTTGTATCAAATATTAATCCGTTGGTATATCGATTTCTAATCAAATAAAAGTTGGAGGTAATGCAAATATGTATGAAATGGATCAATACACTGTATCGTTATTACATTTTGATGATGGAATTAAAGATGAAAGTGGTAAGGTATGGACAGCAAATGGTGGAGCAGCTATCTCAACTAACCAATCAAAAATGGGGAGTAAGAGCTTATATTTAGCTGGCAATCAATATTTAAGTACGCCTAATACTACTGATTTTGATTTTGGGGCAGGGGATTTTACTATTGATTGGTGGGAGTATAGGACTGCCGCACCGACAGGTAATGGAGCATTATTTTGCAGGGGGACCTCGATACAAAAAAGCCCTATAGTAATAGGTATAGATGTTAATGCTAATAGTACAAATGAGGCGTTTTCGGGATCATCTAATTCTAATATATTGCGTCCTTCAGATTATGATATTGCTTTAGGGAGTATATTTGGTACTTATGATTTAAATAGGTGGAATCACTTTGCTGTATGTAGGAAAGATACCAAGTTTTACTTATTTAAAAATGGCGTTTTAACAACGACCTTTACTAGTGCTGGTGCATTTGCAGTAGTGGATAGTACATCTCTTATTGGCAAAGATCGTGATAATGAAGTTTATTTTATTGGGTATATTGATGAATTTAGAATTTCTAAGGGAATTGCCCGTTGGACTGAAAATTTTACTCCTGAAACGCCGCCGACTACAGAAACTCAACTTTTGCGAGTTACCGTAAGCGATTCCAGCGATCACGATTATCAATTATCATCTACCGAAATCGACAGCTTTGTAAACTGGTTTATGAAGCATGCAAGCACAGATACTGCTGGTTACATGCTGAATAAGAAAGTGGGTACACAAGAAAGCAAAGAATATTTGGCTTTCGAAAAAATCATCAGCTTCGAGGTTATGCCGCTTACAAAATAAAATTTTAATGCCGCTTAGTAGCGTTATGCTGCTGGGTGGCATTTTTTTGTTTAGTTAACAAAATCATTGTCACTGGGAATAATGTTTTGCTAAAAAATACTTTAAATGTCACAATTTGGTCATATAGTTTTGGTATTATGTAACATGTAGCTAAAATCAAAGGCGGCATACTAATTATTCTAGGACTAAAGTAAAGGGAGAGATTTTATAATGGGATTTACATTAGCAGTTAAAGGGCAAGACACAGAAATTAACTTAGGTGTAGACGTTATTAAATCCGCAAATATTGGCGTAAATACACCCAACAACTCAATGGCTAAGTCATCCACTGTTGCAGCTACACTGTTTGTAACCGGAAAACTTACTCATAATAACATGCTGCCGTCTGATAAAGAAACTTCAAAATTACTAAAATGGTCATTGGTTACGGCACAGAATGCAGATGCCTATCGGGATGTAACTGTTCAGGTAGTTACTACTGGACAACCCTTTAGAACTATGCATTTTCCAAATGCCTTTATAATTGATTACAATGAGAGATATTCCGATAGTAAAGGTATGGGCGAGTTTACTCTGGTTTTACGGCAGAAAGCGGATAAATTTTCTGATGTACAGGCTGAATAATTACAAAAATAACAAAGAATCCGCTTAGGGGGGATCTGAAAATCATTGGAATAATCCTGACACAGATAATTATCCTTTTGATGCTGACAATGATTGTACCAACTTTGTGTCACAATGCTGGACACATGCTGGAATTCCAGTAGCGGAAGACTGGTTTTGTGATAGGGTTGAAGGATACGGTTTTATAATAACAGGTTCATGGGTAGATGCAGAAGAATTTGGTAATTATATGGAAAGTAGGGGCTATTGTTGGATATCATATAATAGCCTTGATGCTAACCTCGGAGACATAATTCAGTTTTATAATTCTGAACATGGATGGCATCATTCTGCAATAATAACAAAGAAAGATGGAAATGGTGATTTAGCCTTAGATTTCTTTGTGCTAATAATGCCTATTAATTTAAAAGATTCTCCAGTAACAAACAATTGAAGATGGAAAGGTTTTGTATAAAGGTGAACGAAAAGAAAATTTTAATAATAGTTACTGTGATTATAGTAGGCTTATTTTTTTGTGTAAGCAGGTTACTTTTTTGGCTGATATCGGATGATGACAGCCAATTTGGAAATCATGCTAAAGAACCGATTAACTATGGAGAATACACTAAATATGTTGATATATCTGATGTAATCAAAGAAGCGTTTACTACTGATAAGGGATATACTGGCGAAATTTCCAAGCATATTTCAAAAGATATGTTTGAGAATATACATTATAAATACGCTTGCATGAGTCATCCTGATGAATTTAAAAAACCAATCAAAATTGATCTTAGTCTTAAGGAAATTTATCAAACGAAAGACGAAGAAAACGGTTTAATATATGTAGATATGATTTATACAATATATTATACAGATGCAACGGGAAAGGAAATAGGCGGGGGAGAAGGTATTCATGTTACTTATACTGTTAGACTAGATAAAAGTGGATGGTGTATTATTGGGGAGTACGAAAAACCATAAGTGATAGCATAGATTGCTAAAAAATTAATACAATAGATTAACCCACCGTTACCTATAGATCATCCTGTAGGTTTACGGTGGATATTTTTTGTTTTATACAATAGTATGAAAATTTAGTAAATTAGCAAGAGTCTGCCGAATGGATATTGATGAAGGTATAATATTTTTCGCAAAGAACTGGGTACGATCATACTCCTGCCCTGCAACAAGAAAAGCCTCCAACTATTTTGTTGGAGGCTTTATATCGTATTGATTGTATGAAGAGTCCAAGGAAAAGAAATAAAAGGCGGGACTGCTATGTGGAACGCTGGCATGCAAGGGGATGTTGGCCCTGATGTTCAGATTGTCACTATTGACATTTATTTGCATATAGAATAAGGTTACTGTGTAGTGAAAGCTGCCGGAATAAGCAGAGAGGAAGCGTAACGATAACATGAGTGTAACTTATAAATTTATGCGTTATCGCCAAGAAAGTGAGATAGAGCTTGAAGATTTAGAAGGAGCTATGAAAACTGCTCTTTACCATCATAAAAGCGGTGAAGCTTCAGGCTGTGAAATCAAAGACGGTGATAAAATTTATACCAATAAAGACATGTTGGAATATTTTTATACGCATGGCTGGTTGAGTAAATAATCAGTAAGAGCCTCGCTCGTTTGAGTGGGGCTCTTTTCATTGTAAAGAACCACCAGCTATGCTGGGAGAGGGGAAGAGCTTTAGCGTTAAGGAATGAAAAAAACGACCTTCGAATTGTGCAACTATAGAAATGGTTTCGCCAGCCAATCTATAGAGATAAGGAAGGTCGTGTCCGAATGGACAACAACAGTTTAGCACACACAAAATGGAACTGTAAATATCACGTAGTATTCTCACCAAAATACAGAAGACGAGAAATCTATGGGAAATTGAAAGTCAGGGCTGAAACATTGACGGCACAACTTGTATGAATAATTTACATTACATAGAGGCATATTTGGTATATGATTATATAATAGTAGATAAATACGAAGAAATTTTTATAAGAGGAAAAATAATGCAGACTGTAGTAATTTATAAGTCAAAAACAGGGTTTGCAAGAAAATATGCAGAATGGATTGCGGAAGAGTTGTCTGCGGATATTTTTGATGCTTCAGAGATTACTGTCGATAGACTGGTAGCCTATGATACCGTGATTTACGGTGGTGGGGTGTATGCTGTTGGCATTAACGGAATAAAGTATATAAGGCAAAACCTCGACAAACTTAAGGATAAAAAAATTATTGTTTTTGCAACAGGAGCGTCACCCTCTAGAGAAGGGGTGATAAGTGAAGTGAGAGACAAAAACTTTACTATCGAGGAACAGAAACATATACAACTCTTTTATTTAAGGGGTGGCTTTGATTATAGCAAATTAAATCTTTTTTATAAAATACTCATGATGTTATTGAAATGGAAACTAAAGATGAAAGGTAAACAGAAAATAACATCTGATGAAAGAGGTATGCTTGCCAGTTATGATAAGCCAGTAGATTTTACACAAAAGAAAAATATAGATGAAATAATAGCTTATGTTAATTCAAGCATTCTTTAAATGCAACAAAGAAGACCTCCAATTATTTTGCTGGAGGTTGAAATGTGCAATGTATTTTTAAGTAAGAAATCTTGAATTTGGTGTGCAATAGGTGTGCAACTGACACTAATTATCCAACTCGTACATGACCATTCGCAGTAGTGTAAAGAATAATGTCGTTAACAAGATTTTGGCCGTCATTTGAATCTGATATGTCCATGAGCTTTCTCCTTCAATAAGTCTTGTTCAATACAGAACTGGTGTTCGACTAAATTTGACAAATAAAAACACGACCTGTTTGTCGTACTGTTACCGATATTCGCCATTCAAAAAATTCACAATATATTCCTTATTAATATCGTAGCCATAGGATATTAATTCTGCTGCGTAGGTGTTTGCCTCATCTTCTCTGTGTTTAGATGCAAAAAATGTTCGCCCTGCTATACAGAAGTCCATATATCCTTTATGACATTTTATATGAGCGATTTCATGGCCTATAACGGCCATCCTTTGCCATTCGTTTAAATTTTCATCAATTACAATATATTTTCTTCTTAAAATTCGCCGCCACATTCCGTTGATTTTATTTGGAGTTTCGCAAAAGACAATTTCAATTTTTAATTCCTTTGCAATACGATACGGATCATTCGTATTGTATTTTTTTATGAGATTTTTGACACGCAAAGGAATATTGATCATTTCTTACGCTTATTTTTCTCTTTTGCATCCCAATATAAAGCTTCAACGATTTTGGCGAGTTTTTCACGATCTTCTTGACTGGCAATTTGACCATTCAGGGTATATTCTTCCTGTTCAAGTATTTTTATAAGATCTCTTGGCTTTTTTTGTTTTACAGCATTCTTTGTAGGTTGTGGGTCGTCAGTAAAACCGATAAGGTAATCAATAGAAATATTATAACGTTCAGCTAATTTTTCCAACACTTTATGACGAGGAATTTTACCACTTACTTCCCAATTTGATACAGCCTGTTTCGAATAATTAAATATAGCAGCAAGAGATTCTTGGCTATCTCCCTTTTCTTCGCGTAATTGTTTTATTCGTTTAGCAAAGATCATATTACCGTTCATAATGTCACCACCTATTTATATTATAGTAAACTTTTAATTTACTTTCTACGTCAAAAAAAAGTTTACTAGTGGCATTGACGAAATCTATTAGTTTACTATATAATTAAGTCAACTAATAGATTGCAAAAACAGGGAGGTGCCACAATGAAATATATAGGCCTACTTATTAGAGAACAGCGGGTTAAGTGCAAATTATCTAAGGAATATATCGCAAGAAGCTTAACAAAACCAATATCTAAGCAGGCATTTGCTAAAAAAGAAAGAACAGGAAATTTTTCTTTTGAATTGGTAAAAGAGGTTGCTGATATTATAGGATGTGATATAAATATTTTTTTACCACTAAAGTCAACTAAAAGAGTTCGAAATAATCACCCTCCCGACATGCGGCGGATCGGGTGAGAACACAGCGTCAAATGGAGGCAGAAAGCGTGAAAAGAAAGATTGTTTAATTCGGCAGACTATGAAGAAAGTCGGGAGACTGAGCGCATGACTGAGTTTGAAGAACGATTTTACACGGCTCCAGTGGGGCCAACTGCTTAGTCAATTCGGTCAGGATAATGAAATTGGAGGTAGTACTTGAACATATTGATTCTGGTTGTGTTTGTAGCAATAGTAATACTAGTATCGGCTATAGGTAGAGATGAGCAAGGACTGAACAGGTCCGTGTTATACAGGCTCATAAACAAGCAATAAAAGGCACGTTGGGGAGCGTGTCTGCTTCGGTGCGTTACTATAGGGGAGGGGTTAGAAATGAATTGCATTAGAGAGGCAGAAAATTATTTGCGGTACTATAGGGATTTGAAGAAAAGCATTGAGCATGCTGATGTGATGATTGCTAGACTTACTTGGCAGACGGTGCCCAAAGGGGCAGGAGTGGCACAGATGGAAGCTACAGGCATTCATGCAGGGCGGCCTATAAATACGTTGAACCAGTTTTACCAGTTGCAAAAATGGCAGGAAATGCGTGACAATACGCTGGTTGAGGTGGAGAGGATTGATAAGGAGATAGATTCGATATGTGAGGATCCTGGATGTGAGCGGTATAAGGATATTTTGGTCATGTGGTATGTGGAGAAGCTAAGTAAAGAAGACATTGCAGAAGCAATAGGATACAGTCGGCGCCAGTCTGTTTATCAATTACGGAAAAGAGCCATTGAGAAATTTGCCGTTTCGCTGTTCGGAATCGAGGCCCTACAAGCCATACAAAAGTGACAAACAATAGACACTTTTTTGCTTTTGACTGTGATAAAATAATATTAAGTAATAGAAGATACTTCATAATAATAAATAGGAAGTGATTGCAAGGCACTGGTCTTTCTATATTTGTGAGGCTGCTCTAGGCGTATCAGAGCTTCCACCCCCAACAGCCTTACAAACGCGCAGTTTGATGCCGCACCTTGGTAAGGAGGGATATAAGGCCATCCGGTTCTTTGGATTGAGCCTTGCAGCCAGTACGGATACTGCTTTTTGCGCTAATGTCAAATACCAGTATGATGGTCCATGTTCCTGGAAGGTTGCAGTTAACGGGGTAGATTATGAGGCCAGATTTGGAAATACACAGTTAAAACTAAATGGTTAACAGGTGGATGGAAAGTAAATTATTGATTACGGAGGAGCCTATGCCGCGAGAACCTTGCCGCTACTAAAGCGGCTATTTTTGTGCAAATTTTTAGGGAGGGCGAGGCGTGGAGATTAATTTAGGCAATTTAGCTCAACTGATTACGATTGCTGGGTTTGTTGGTGTTGGAATCAACCTAATTGTTATAAAGCCTCTTGGCAATGCGATTATGGCATTAAAAGAAACAATTACGGATTTGAAAAACGCTATTGAAAACACGGAAAAAGCTAGGCAAGATATGGATAAGCGGCTTGTAAGGGTGGAAGAAAGTGCCAAGTCGGCCCATCATCGAATTGACGGGTTAGAAGAGGAGATGAAACATTGAAAAATAAATTTATACGATTTTGCAATTGGGCGCAGGCAAATTGGCTTGCACTTATTATTTTCATGGTTGTTTTGATGCTTATCTTTTTGTGTATGGTGCTTGTGTCCTGGATTATAGGATACTGGTCCAATGCGCTGTATGGCACAAAATTTGAGCTCGGTTCTTGTTGGACGGGCGTGGGGGTAGTTGTTACAGGGCTTGGCGGTGTTGCAGCTCTCGCCAAGGCAGCTTGGACGAAATACGGAACTGATAGTCAGTTTAATTCACCAGCTGGTATGCATCCAACGCAGCAGGACGTCATAAAAAATATACAAAGCGAGGTTATGAAGAAATGATGAAAGGTATTGACGTATCAGGAAACAATGGCACAGTCGATTGGCAGGCCGTGGCAGATGCAGGGATTGAGTTTGCTATGATTCGCTGCTCGTACGGTTTATATTCGAACGATGAAAAATTTCTTGAAAATGTGAATGGGGCTCATGCAGTGGGGCTTAGAGTTGGAGCATGACATTACAGTTATGCGCTTAGCGTAGATGATGCAATTCAAGAGGCTAAGAGCTGCCGGGAGACCATTGATAATTCTGGCGTAGCTCTAGAATTACCCGTGTTTTTTGACATGGAAGACGCAGATCAATATAAGGCTAATCATGGATTTTCTTTTGATGCTGCCGGAATTACGGCTATTTGTAAAACGTTTATTGATTACATTGGCCTTAATTGCGGTGTATATGCAAGTTATAGCTGGCTTATGGACTATATTGATTGGCAAAGCCTTGGGTGTGCTGTCTGGAATGCCGAATATAATTCTACTGACGATTTCAAGGGGTATATGTGGCAGTTTACTGATTGCTTAAATATTAACGGACAGAATTTTGACGGTAATATTCTTTATGAATAATGAAAGGCGGCTCAACGAGTCGCCTAAAATTTCAAATGGAGGAATGTAAAATGTATACACAAGATCAGATTGATGCTATGACGGCAGAAGAACGGAAGATCGCCATTTTAGAATTGCAGGGACAAGCTACTCCTGCACAAGAAGCAACAGCACCTATTACGGAAGCACAAGAGACTGACCAGGCGGCTGAAACTAAAACGCCAGTACAATTCGACATTGAAGATATGAAAGCGGCTATAGCTCAATTTGAAGCATCAGGGGATCAAGTATTTCCTGATGCATTAGCTGCTATGAGACAAACGTTAGCTGATGCGGAGTCAAAAGCTAAAAAGGCAGCGGAAGAGGTTAAAGCTGAAACTCAAAAATTAGATGTAGAAGAGTCCAATTGGGCCGAGAACTTCCGCCAGAAACATGGCGTATCTGTTCCGGTAGCCTTGGTAGTAGGCGGGTACATTATATGGCAGATAGGTGCTGTTGTTGCGCGTGCCCTGGGGGTGGCATAATTGACTGAAAAAGAATTGGCACAACAAATTTTGAATAACGTCAAAACCGGCCTGTGGCAAAAATACCGCAGGCCGGTTCTTATCTGCTTGGGCGTATTGATTTTGTTGTTGATTGTCTATTTTGCTTGGCAGAAGCATGCTGAAACAGAGGCGAAGCTGCAGCAAGCTACATTGCTAAGTTCGCAGCAGGCCAAGGACGTAAACGTTTTGCAAAATCTGTTGAATGAAAGCAAGCAGAATGCTCAAATGCTTGCTGATTTTATTAGTAGGGCTCAGTCCGGCAAAGTGCAGCCAGTAACTAATTTTGTTGTAGCAGCAGGTAGTTCTGATCAGGCGGCTCAGCAAGTTGCAACACGAATCAATCAGGACGATCCGACCTTGCCACTGGAAGCATTAGAAAAAACGGATCGGACTATTGTAACGACTGTCCCTACGACTGAGCAGCAGAAAATAGAAATTGATAAGCAGAACGCTCAGAATGGAACGACGCTCAATGACCAGTACCAGGTGCAGGTATATAAAAACAATAATTATCGCAATTGGGAGTGGTCTGCTGGGTATGGCCAGCATGGCGGTGATCGGTATGTGCCAGTCGAAGTTCAGCGAAACTTTAGCAAAGACGCGGCTGTGAGTTATGAGCAGCATGTTGGTGGCCATCAATCTGGGTTTGAAGTTAAATACACAGTGAAGATTGATAAGCTATTTGGGTTATTTTGAATTTGGCCACTCAAAGTTTGAGTGGCTTTTCCTTATAGGAGGGATATATTGGAAATTATGGATTTTGTACCACTTGTAAAGAAATACACTTGGAATAAATCAGACGATGAAAAAGCCGAAGCATGGTTGGCAGTTGTTGAAGCATTTGCAACATATGACTCAAATAAAGGGGTGCGGTTGCCGGGATATGTTGAAAGTCGTGTTAAATATGCTGTATGGAATATGCTTAAGAAGCAACAGCGATATGTTAATCATGAAAATATTGAAAGTTGTTTTGAATCACAACCGGATCATATCGATGTAGCCGAAGTAGTAGAGCTAAAGCTATTGCGGAAAAGGCTTAGCAAAGCACTGGACACTCTTTCAATTAAGCAGCGGCAAGCGATAGTAAAAACAATAGTTTTAGGATACAGCCTGACGGAATATGCCCACGAATTGGGGGTTACACCGCAGGCTGTATTTAATTTGAGAAAATGTGGTTTGAATCGTTTAAAAAAGTATCTTACAAGAATGTATATAAGTGAAAGCCGATATACAGGATATACACAATTAAAATAAGAGATCCTTGGATATGCCGATTTCAATAAAATATTTGGAGGTAATAAAATGGCAGTAGATGACAAATATACAGTATCGTTATTACATTTTGATGGCGGAATCACAGACGAAAGTGGAAAAGTATGGACGGCAAATAATGGAACGGCTGTAAGCACAGCGAAAAGTGAGTTTGGAGAATCAAGTTTATATTTCAATGGTACAAGTCAATACTTAACTACACCTAACAGCTCAGACTTTGATTTTGGAACAGGAGATTTTACCATTGATTGGTGGGAATATAGAACTTCGACTGGTGGGAGCTGCGTTGCCGCAAGGAATTATAACGCCACAAATGGTTATCCAGCTTGGTTATTAGGCTGGGTATCAAGTGGGGTATGTTATTTTTATGCTACTAGTAATGGAATAAATTGGGATGCGGCTTCTGCGGTTTCTATGGGATCTATAATGCTTAATTCTTGGACACATTATGCAGTAGTTCGACATGGCTCGACTTTCTATACATTTCAAAATGGAACGTTAATCTCAACAGCAACATCATCATTATCGATATATGTACCTACTGGTACGCCTTGTATTGGATCATACTATTCAGGGTATTGGTTTCCGGGATATATTGATGAATTTCGTGTATCTAAAGGTATAGCTCGTTGGACCTCTAATTTTATTCCTCCAACGGCACCTTATTCACCACTAAATGCACCAACCAACCTAACTGCCACCGCAGGCGATTCCCAAGTAACTCTATCATGGACAGCAGTTACAGGCGTAACCGGCTACAATGTAAAACGTTCCATTATTGCGGGCGGCCCATATACTACCGTAGGTGCAAATGTATCGACTAATAGCTATGTAGATACCACCGTAACAAACGGTACCACTTACTATTATGTGGTAACAACTGTAGATGCTGATGGTGAAAGCGCAAAATCCAATGAGGCATCTGCTACGCCGGTCGCATCCAGCAAGGCATTGTTGCGAGTCACGATGAGCGATTCTAGCGAACGGGAATATCAGTTGTCGGAATCTGAAATTGATGGTTTTATTAATTGGGTAAAAGGTCATGTAAGTATTGATCCTAATTGCTATATGCTTAATAAAATTGAAGTTTTACAAAATAGTAAAGATTATTTAATGTTTGAAAAGATCATCAGTTTCGAGGTTATGCCGCTTACGAAGTAAAAACGCTGAAGCTCCTGTCTCAGCCGATTGGTTGGGATAGGAGCTTTTTTGTCATAAATTTGTCATATTTAATTGCTATAATTAACGCGAAGGGATTGTCAAAACCTTCTCTATTATTTCCACATGCCAGAGTTGACCGTTCTGGCAATAAAATCGAGGCTCATTCTCCGGCAGATGCTGGGGGATGGGCTTTTTATTTGTCTAAATAATATTTATAAATCTAATATAAAAAAAGCTCCAATGTTTGGATAGGGCAAACAACTGAGTAAAGACCAATTCGAAATAATGGAAGGCGTAATTTGGGAAACAGGACTTAGTAGAATTTTCAGAACTTGATGAAACAAATAAGATATAAACCCGCGAAGGGAAAATCTAAGCTAAAAGCCCAATATGGGGCTCTTTTATTGTCAATTATTCCAACTTGAATATCATTGAATATATGTTCTATAATTAGAGAAACAAACATATGTTCTAATGGGTGATGAATGATGGTTAGAACTATTCTGCATGTTGACTTAAATAATTTTTATGCCAGCGTCGAATGTCTTTATCGATCTGAAATACGAAATAAACCTGTTATTGTTGGTGGCGATGTCGAGGCTCGGCACGGCATTGTATTGGCTAAAAATAATATCGCTAAAGTTGCTGGTGTTAAAACAGGTGATGCAATTTGGCAAGCAAAACAGAAATGTTCGGGGCTTGTCGTAGTCCCTCCGGACTTTCGCAAATATCTCCGATTTTCGCGGATGGCTAAGGCCATTTATGCCAATTATACTGACCAGGTAGAGCCTTTTGGGATAGACGAATCATGGTTGGATGTTACCGGTTCTGTTCGATTGTTTGGTGATGGCCGAACGATCGCTGATACTATCCGGCAACGCATGAAAAATGAGCTTGGCGTTACTGTTTCCGTTGGCGTGTCATGGAATAAAATATTTGCAAAGCTTGGCAGTGATATGAAAAAGCCGGATGCCACCATTGTTATTAATAAGGATAATTTTAAGCAATTAGTTTGGCAGCTACCTGTTGGTGATTTGCTTTATGTTGGACGGTCAACGCGAAGGAAACTTGAACATAGAGCTATATTTACCATTGGCGATTTAGCTAAAGCGGACGTCCGTAATTTGAAACTTTTATTGGGCGTTTGGGGTGAAACGCTTTGGCAATTTGCAAACGGTTTGGATTCGGCACCTGTGCGAAAAGCTGGCATAGAAAGCATAGTGAAGTCCGTTGGTAACAGCACGACCACAGCGCGTGACCTGATTAATAATGAAGACGTAAAACTGATTATTTATGTGCTGGCTGAGAGTGTAGCGGTGCGGCTCCGAGCACATGGACTAAAATGCTCAACGGTTTCTATTTATGTACGGGACAATGAATTGTCGTCATTTGAACGGCAAGGAAAGCTGACTACATCGACTTATATTTCAGGGACAATAGCGCAGAAAGCTTTAGAATTGTTTTCTAGAAACTATCACTGGAATAAGCCTATTCGCAGTATTGGCGTGCGCGGTGCTGACCTAGTAACTGCTGATCAACATATACAGCTTGATTTATTTGGAGAAGATCCAACCACGAAAGAACAATTAGAAAAGACGATAGATGACATTCGCCGCCGATTTGGTCCGTACAGTATCCAACGCTGTTCCATGCTGAATGATAGACAACTGACTGGTTTTAATCCTAAGGATGATCATGTAATTCATCCGGTATCATTTTTTAGGTAGGAGAAGCAATGGGAAAGATATTTGTAAAAATAACAGCAGAGCACGATACGAATGGGACAGTTCGACCACTTGAAATGACATGGGGCGATGGCCGACATTTTTCCATTGATCGGGTTTTAGATGTTCGGCAGGCGGCTTCACTTAAAGGCGGTGGAGTGGGGATGAGGTATGTGTGCAGGATATGCGGTAAGCAAGTTCATTTGTTTGATGATGAAGGACGTTGGTTTATTGAAACGTAGTGAATGATAAAGAGGCTTTCAATCGATTTATTTGTATGTTTCTCAAAAGTATCATTTTACTTTCAGAGGTATCGTTTGAAAGCCCCATTCTCTGGCAGATGCTGGGGGGACTTTTTAGTTCTATAAGATAGTGTCATTTATGATTTTCTAGCATAATCTGTAGTAACTCAACATTTTTGCAGGTATTTGTTATTAATATTTGTATTCTTTTGTTGAGAGTTTCTGCCGCAACCAGGAACCGAAATCCCCTATCTCGGGTCGTGTCGGGATAGGGGATTAAAATTTTCCGTTTTGGCGGCGGGTTTGGGATCATTATCATTATTATTATTTTGCTCCTGTTCTTTTGTTGTGTAGGTAACGACTCAACTAGTTGTTAATTATTTTTGTACCACTCCAGTTGAGATCGACCGCCCAAATAGAACAGAATATCAAAGCCCATACTTAGCATTGTGCTAGGAATGGGCTTTCTTCATTTATTGCACACGCTTTCAGCATACGTACATAAAAGCACCGGAATACCAATATTACGAATTTGCTGTTACTTTCGTATCTTCAGAATCACACTCAGAATCGCATTTACCACCGATGGCAATAAATTGAACTTCGTTTACACTGATTGCGACAATTGTTCCTGCATCAAATTCTACACTATTAATGAGAGCGCTACATGCTAACTGGAGTAAGAAAAATACAGGGGCGTTATCACATTTTAAGTCCACATGAACCGGCGGACATTTTGTGCTACGTTCGTTTCTAAGCTCTCCTAAAAATGTTCCAATCAAGACTACATCTTCCAGAACAACGGTTATTAATAAACCGCAAGCCAGATCAAATCCTTTACCTTTTGGAATTTTCATAGTTTTCCTCTCGCGTTTTTTGCTAATGGGTATTTTCCGTTTATATTATTCACTGATTATGAGAAATGTGATATGTAAAGTAAGTGGAGGAAAACAGCCTTCAATCGATTCCGGTTGGTGGCTTTTTTTATTGTACATCAATTATTAGCTATTGTTTTTCTGTTAAGTATTGCAGTGGATTGGGTTCCTCCCTAGCGAATGCTGAGGGATGGGCCTTATTGGTTCATTAATTGAAGGAAAAAATGACTTTGCAGTCATAATTTTGTCATATTTCCATGGTATCGTTTACCTGAGGATATAAGAACAGTGGATTGGAGGGGTGTGAAAAACATAGTGAAGAAAATCATGTATATTCAACAGACTATTTTATTTTAGAAAGGATTGTTCAATAATGAAAACGAAAATTCTAGCTCTTATCGCCGGAACGATGCTGGTTTCAAGCATTGGTTTTGCCGCTCCGATTAGTGACTTAGCTCCAGGAGAAGCAACTATAGGCTATAATCATTACAACATGAGTAATGACACTGGTAATAATAGTATTTATCTAGAAGGTGCTGTCTCCGACAAGTTTACGCTGGGGATTGAGCATAACCACTATTCTGCCAATTCTGCAGACTGGAATACTACCGATATTTACGCTCAGTATAAGTTGGACCCGAGTGTTCACCTGATTGTCGGTGACCGTAGTTATGGTTATGACAATCAATCTGACAAAGTCTTTTACGGCATTGGAGTTACCACGAATTTAGCTCCCAAACTGGATGGTTATGCGTCGGTTATTACTAACAACTATACTACCGAATGGCAAGCTGGCGTTAATTATGCATTGAATGACAAGCTGGCGCTCAATGTCAATTATAAATCCAATAAAGATAATGATTATCCCACTTACGACGGGGTAGGCATCGGTCTTAACTGTAAGTTCTAAGCTTACTCTATTGAGACCCAGTATCTGCGCCCCTATCTCCAAGGAGAACAAATGGGCTAAAAGCTCATTCGCAAAATTCACATTTAAGAGGATAGTGGCTATAAAAGAGTCTTTATTTCAGTTAGCTGGGATAAAGACCTTTTTGTTTATGCATATTTAATAAATAATAGAAGTACTTCTGTTATGTTTTTATAGCTGTTATTTGCTGAATTAGTAGATACGACTTCAAAGGCGAGATGGCCAGCTATGGGGCCAATATCCAGAGATTTAAACTTTGATTAAGTCTAATTTGTATTGTTCCTTATTAATTTTAGTACGATAAAGAAGTGGTTCAAATTTCATTTTTTTTATCGTCTTTCGAAGTTCTTCAAAATTTGTATCATTCATTTTACAACCTGCGTAGATTGCTCTTAGATATGAGGCGGGATAAACTAGAGGGCCAACATATCTGTAGCAAATTATTCGGTATTCATTTTCAAGTTTCCATTCTTTACACTTAGAAGTAAGACTATTATAAAGTTCTTCCTGACCGATATTTAAAAAATGATATATAGGAAGTTCATTCCCGTATTTGATCGGGAAAGGTCCTCCAATTTTTATGTTTTGATTTCCGCTTAGTAGTGAAAAATCCGGTTTATTATTCGGAAAATTAAACTCTAGGCATACTCCGGTATCTTTATCTCCATAATATCCCCACATTAGTAATTTTTCTGGTGAGTTCTGAGAAAAACAGGTAACGCCTGTTTCTCTTCGACTTGTTAAAAAAGTGTTTATTATCATTTTTTGAAATGTCTTCTTACTCTTATAACGTTTATCCGTTTTCAGTATTTCCTTAAAATTTTTCATTGCCAATTTCTTAGGTTGCTTATACTGTTCCATAAATACTTTAATTCCAAATTTCTTCAATTCTTTCTCAGTATGTTCCGTTATTACTATTGGCAATGTATCAAATGGATCATTAAATTGTTTTGGTGAATTGAAGAAAAGCTTGGAATTTAATAGATTTTCCTTCGTATGGCATTTTTGTACAAGAACGCAATCCTTCTTCAAATCACAACCTTTTTCCAACGGACGCCAGGTTGTGTACTTATATAATTTCACAAAAATCCCTCCAAGATAATTATGCTGGAATAATTCGGAAAAAGGTATATTTACCTTAAAGAGGCGATTTACTATTATTTCAAGAAACTGTCGTCGGCGGTGAGAGTACGGGAATTGTTATAACTCTTGAACTATTATTCATAGAAAAGCCAGGACCTAATTGGTCCTGGTTGGAGAGAGAAACTTACGTTTATATTGTGCCTTGAAAATCGGCTTTTATACATGGAAAACCCCGAAGATAAAAATTTTATGCGGAAGGGGTTAGCTTTGACGCAAAGACAGGTGGATACAAAGAAAGTTACAGCAAAAGATAAAAGAGACGAGAAAATATACACATAGCAAGTAGGCAGTGCTAATTATTGTTTGATACGCTTTTGGTAGAAGTAAAGAGTGACAGGTAACTAAATCAAGTAATAAATGGGAGAAAATAAGATTTACTAATCGTTATGGATTCTAGCTTATTTAGTATCTGTTGTCTACAGAAGATGCATTGTTCATGGCCGTTTCATATTCGGATTCTGTTAATGATCCTGAACTGTCTGTATCGAAGCTATTATAGAGATTTGCAGCCATTTCTTCGGTAACGTTACTAGGACGTGCTGCTGCGAATTCCTCCGCGCTCACTGAGCCATCACCGTTGGTATCCATTTTACTGTAAATTTGCGCTGCAGACAACTGAGACGATGAGGTAATGTTAGATAATTGAAACGTATCACCATCAGTACTAATGCTGGTGATACCCGATAGACTGTCACTATTTGATGTGCTGGTACTGGCAGTATTTGTCGCTGCATTGGTGTTTTGATAAGCAGCATACTGATTTAATAATGTAGTCCAATCGCTGTTGTTTACAGATGATATACTCATACTTTTTCCTCCTTATTATTGACTCCCAATATTACTTGCTATTAGTATAGAAAAAAATAATTATGAATTCCTTAATTTTTATAGCCGTAATTATAAAAATCCCTGTATCATCAAAAATTGGCATCGAAAAAAGAAGTAGGACCAGTATGGCGGTGATCGAATGGCCTGCTAGGGGCGGCTTTTTTAATTACGTTTTAATCCCATTCTAAACCTATTCTAATTAGCGAGTATTATACAACTAGGTAATTATACAGTAATAAGGGGGCATTTAAATGTTTCTACATTTAGTGTATGTCTTTATTGGATTATGTTTTATTGCTATTGAAGTAATGATAAATAGATTGCTTGATATGCCATGAATTTAACCTTGAAGTATTATGTTAAGGCCCATTTTTCGGCGGGATGCTGAGGAATGGGCTTTTAAACATTTTTTGATACTAAATCGTGATCAGGATTAGCCGGGGCGTGTCGGGATATAGGATTAAAATTTTTTCAAGCGGAACCTATAGCATCATATGGCATAGACTATAATATCTAAATCTTTGCATTAATTTGGGAGGTGCTGTTATGGGATTTGGTGGTTTTGGTGGACGCGGCTTTGGCGGCAGCGGGATTATCATTATCATTATTATTTTACTCCTGTTCTTTTGTTGCGGAGATAACGACTCAACTAGTTGTTAATTAGCATTTTTGTACATGTCTGTTGTGAACGCTGGCCCAAATAGAACGAAATAGCAAAGCCCATACTTAGCATTGTGCTAGGAATGGGCTTGCTTGTTTGTTACACTATGTGGACCGCCGTTGAATCGTAGATTAAATTGTGAAGCAAGATTGAAATGTTAGATTTAATGGCTTCACTGAAAGGTGGTGGGGTAGGCATGTATAGTATAAAAGTTAAGCATTTTTTTTGTTAATCTTGTTTTTCGTCATCGCTTTTATCCAGTTTAGATGAAATGCGAGATGAAACATAACTAAAATGGTTAGGGCATAGCTTGTCCATTCATGCAAAGACTTGATGTGTATAGACATTAAAAATGGCATTAAGGATGGTGGTTTTATCGCCAAAGCAATTCCTGTAAGAACACAAATTGTTCCCAATACTAGCAGTATGATATTTAAATAATAATTTCTTTCGGGTTTTGATAGCATAAGTTGATCCTCCAAATTTTAAAAGTAATCCTAATTATACTTGATGAGGTCCATTATGACAAAACTATGACAAAAAATTTATAAACGTGGTGGGAACAACTCAAACAAAGCAATCTGGTAATATGTCAAGCAATAATAAATTTGTAAACAATTCGCAAAATGGACGCACTAAAACAAATCTCTTTTTCAGTGACAAGGGGGCATTTAAATGTATAGGCCTTTATTGGGTTAATTTTTCTGGCTATTGAAGGTGATAATCAATAGATTGTTTGATATGCCATGAATTTAACCTTGAAGTATTATGTTAGGGCCTATTCGCCGGGATGCTGGGGGATGGGCTTTAATGTTCATTAGATTTAAGAAGAAAATGACTATACAGTCATAATTTTGTCATATTTCCATGGTATTGTTTACATAAGGAGGAACAAATTGAAAATGATTAATAAAATTTCCCAAAAACTACATAGGGATCAATAAATTTAGAATATTATAAAGGTGGAATATTTTATGAGAAAAGTAGTGAAAAAGATAATTATTTATTCAATGGTAGGTATGATGCAGATTGGTCTTGGTGCCACTGTATTAGAAGCCTCACCATGGCACAATGATGATTCACAGCGAATTGTACAATTAGATGATAGACAGCAGCAAGAAAATGAGCGACACGAGTGGGAGATGCGGCGGCACCATCACGAAAGTGTACGGGAATGGCATGAACGTCAGTGCAGAGAAAATGAAAGGCATGAGCGGTATATTAGACAAGAAAACGAACGTCTAGAAAGAGAAAATCAGCGTCATGATAATACGATAAATGAAATTGCAGCTGGTGTAATTGGTTACTTAATTGGTTCAGCGAATAAATAAAATATCGCAAGGCCCTCAATCGTTTTTTTTCGGTTGGGGGCTTTCCCCTATCTCGGCTTATGTTGGGATAGGGGATTTATTTTACGAATGTTAGGTATTGGGGTGATTTGGTTGATTTATGCTGGCAATATATGCAGCATTTTTTATATCTTGTTCTTTTTCTTTTGTACTTCTTTGTTGCTGCTGTTGTTGTGCATTATTGGTCTTTTTAGCCATATAATCACCTCCTGGACCGTAGTATTTACTCGTGGTTATTGATATATGCAATTGATGGTTACCACGCTATTTTTGATCAAGCTATTAAAAATGGATGAATATTGTTATATAAGGACGTTAACTTTTTTCCAGTAACTACCATACATACTAGCTCTTAATACAAACCACGCTATTGTGGAAAGGAGCTGGTACATATGTCGGAGTTAAAGGCAATATTAGAAACAATTGAGGATCTAAGAAAAAAGTTGAACCAATTGTCTGAGGGCAAACCCTTAACAGATCCAGAAGTAATAGCTGCTAGTCAGATGTTGGATGCCGCTCTTAACGAATATCAAAGACTTATGAAAGATAAAAGGAATCACCCATAATTTTTGTGTGATTTCTTTATGTCTAAAGCGAGGTATATGGCCTAATTTTACTGACGGCAGATACTCGAGACTGCTGGTAATTAAGCGGTGTCTGCCATAAGTTATAGACCAAAGATTGTGGTGTGTAGTGAATTCTTAATTCCGATAATGGGTTTGACTCAGCGGGATTAAGACAGTGGCTTCAATTATTTTACGTTTCCAGTATTGTTGTTTGGTTTATCCTGATTTTGTTGCTTGAAGAAACTTTGAGGATTTTGTTGACTACGGACTTTGGGGTGTTTATTACGAGATTGGTCATTTTTCCATCTATGTTATATAATATGTAATATCACGTATTTACCTGGTGCGATGAATGGGATTAGCAATATGCAATTAGACGACCGCTCTATTAGAGCGGTTTTCTTATTGTACAAATTTTACAAATACTGTAAAATGATTATGAGGTGATTAGGCAAATGATTATTCATATGGTTTACTTTGGAGTTGGTGTGATTGTGGGGATATTCATTTGTTTATTAATAATATCACTTTTAATAGAGCATCGTGGTAAATAAAGTTTAAATAGAGAGAGCCTTCGAGGTTCTTTTCTTTTTGTCTAATAGGATGTACTGTGTCACTAATACTTTGTTATGGATTTTTTTATACATAAAAATTGGATTGATAGAATAAGTATGTAATAGCAAATGTCAATAAGGAGATTAGCGCTATGGATGTGCTTACTTTTATAGCAAATATAATTAATTCACTTGCTTGGCCTATTGTTGCAATATCGATAGCTTGGATGATGCATGGACCGATAGGTGATTTTCTAGTTGCTTTAAAAAGCAGAAGTATTGAAATAACATTTAAAAA
This sequence comes from Pelorhabdus rhamnosifermentans, assembly GCF_018835585.1. Lineage (NCBI taxonomy): Bacteria > Bacillati > Bacillota > Negativicutes > Selenomonadales > Sporomusaceae > Pelorhabdus > Pelorhabdus rhamnosifermentans. The sequence goes on along the minus strand of NZ_JAHGVE010000014.1, from coordinate 103,951 downwards.
ATGGCGTATAAGTTTTAAAAATGAATTAACGGAACTTAGTCATTGCTTGGATTCTAGCAAGAGTGAAGATATTGTATTAGCTCAGCAAAAAATTAACAACATGTTAAAGCAAATGGAGGAAGATTCCGAGCTGTACGGTAATATTTTAAAAAGTCCATCAAGAGAAATTGAGAAGTTTTAAGTCAATCTTAAGCCGGAAGGCTTTTTTTCATGTTCGCTTATCATTTGGATAAAAAGTCCTGTTTATTAAAATGGAGCAGGAAACTATCCTCATTTATCGAAAATTGTAAAAACAACTGCCAATTGAATATATTATTATTTGCAGAGCAATGAGGGGGGATACAACAATGGCGACATTTCAGGAAAAATTAGAACACGCATGTCGTGTTTTTTCTGTAACCTTGGATGATGTGTGCAAAGCAACAAAAATAAGCCCGTTTGCTATGGAATTGCATGCAAATGGTCAAAGAAATTTAAGTCATAATGACATGGTACTTTTATGCCAATATTTTGATCTTAGGGGCGATTATTTTACAAACGATAATATTCGTTATGTTGCTGAAGATACTCTTCCGACCAAAGTACGGGAATTGTTATCTGAATCAGATGATAAGAGAGGAATAATGTGCTATCAAGTAGTTAATAATAATGATCCCGATGTGACTCCTGAGCAATTGGAGAAGTTCCTTGAATTTATTGAGGATAAGAAAAACCATTGAAAAATATTTACGGGATTTAATAGTGCCTTTTTGGGTGCTTTTTTTTGTATCCAGTAATCTATCATGCATTATTATTTCATTGTTAACTATGAAACTATTAATGATTGACAATACTTAAACATTGATTTATACTTGCCAGTAGTTGTTAAGGGGAACTTCAGGTAAACGTTTTTGTGAGGAGGGTAATATGTCTCGAAGAAATAAGTTGAATGATATTATTTATGCAGGACTTTTCGCGGCTCTGACAGCAGTATTGGGGCTGATTTCGATACCGCTGCCCATAAGTCCTGTGCCTATTAGTGGGCAGTCTTTGGCTATTATGCTGGCGGGCAGTATTTTAACAGTACGACAAGCAGCTTATAGTGTGTTGACGTTCCTGTTCGTTGGAGCAGCCGGAGTACCGGTTATTTCGGGGGGGAATGGGGGAATTGGGGTTATTGTTGGCCCTAGAGGTGGCTATTTAATAGGCTTTTTAGCAGGCGTGATTGTTATTGGTTTAATAAAGGGATCCGGTAATAATATATGGCGTCTGGCTTTGGGTAATATTATCGGCGGTATTGTAGTAGTTTATATAATGGGTGTGCTGTGGTTGAGCTTTACTACAGGCATTGATTTGCAAAAAGCACTGATAGCGGGTGTTCTGCCATTTATACCAGGAGATTTGTGCAAGGTTTTTATAGCTTCGGTAATTGGGGTTGCTATTAATAAACGATTACATCAGGCTAGGTAAGATGAATTATGTTAAAAAGCAAGAAGGAGCCAATAAAGTAATAACCAAACAATCTTTAAAAATAGCAGAACGATTGAGCGTAAAAATTTTAACCTCTATCCTGGGCAGTTCAGTTGGGATAGAGGTTAAAATTTTTCTTATTGTAATGGAGGCGAGAACGTGAGTGAAAACCATAGATATTCAAATTGTCAATGATGATTGCCTGAAAGCACTGTGTACAATACCTGAGTTCGTGAAGTACACCGAGTGTTGTATAGAAAAGGCCAGGACCCTATTGAGGGCCCTGGCTAAGGAAGCGGAAGTTAACGCAGGGATGTTTAATGGCGGGGAAAACAAGATTGCCGAGGGAAGCAAGATTGTCGAGGGAAGCAAGACTGTCGAGGAAAACAAAATTGCCTAGGGAAACAAAATTGCCTAGGGAAACAAAATTGCCTAGGGAAACAGAATTGCCTAGGGAAACAGAATTGCCTCGGGAAACAGGATTGCCTCGGGAAACAGGATCCGAAGAAAAATTGTCGCTCGTTTTGCCCTTCGTCTTCCCGATATTCCGGATCATCGTCCCAGTCCTCTATTTCCGGGCCCTCCCAATCATGAGAAGCCATGTTAATGTTTCACCTCCTAATCTAATAGAGAAGTAGTTTCTCCATACATAATATGATAATAGTTAGTTATGGGTGACAAGTATTTCTGGCTTATAGGCTCTGTGCTGCTTCGCGCTGTAACTTCCAACACTATATAAAATTTGGTAATCTAGTAATTATGTGCATATCCAGACTGGGTAGGCGTTTTTTTTGCTTTTGTAACTAATTTGTAATATTTAATTGCTATAATTGTCACTGATAGTGAAAATGTCATCAAGGATTACTAGAAATAATGACGGTAAATAATATGATTAAAATTTGGCTGGGAGGTATTCGTGATGGACAGTACATCGGATAGTACGGATAGTAATATATTAAGTGAGGAAGAATTGGAAAAATTGTTGGCGGACATATCAACTATTCTTGATGATTTGGAAAAAGTAAATGCGTCAGAGATAGAAAAATAGACGGGACGTTTATCAAGCGCTGCAGAGATACAACAGCACGATCATGAGCGGTGGGAAGCATGAATCTGATAATATGGAAGATTGTCATTAACGATTAAACGATTGCATATGATACTAGAAGGCGGTGGGCTTGTGGCACTGCATACATAAACAGGGAAAGGTTGTTGAACAAGATGTGAATGTGCCGTGAAAGCGGCGGTGATTGTTCAACCTTCCCTGCACTAAAGGAATCCGGGCTGCTCAGATGAGTGGCCTTTTATATTTGCCAAACAAAAAGAACTTTTTAATGTTTGTTATCGACCATTGAACAGTTCTGTCCGGCTTTGTTTAACAGGAATTTGGCTGCAACAAGAATAAAAATAAAAATTCCAATTCCCAAAGTCAGCCATAAAATCGAATAGCTACTTATCGAAAGCAACCAACTGTTGAACAGCGTTCCTAATCCGCCGCCACCAAAGAGACCTAAGCCAATTAATGCCGATGGAAGTCCCTTGCTGTTACTTGACACATCAAAAGCGATTGTTGCTAAGGTAGATTGAATGAAAATATAGCCAAAGCCCAAACTAATGGTTGCTAAGCATCCGGCTTCCCAAGAGGGGAACATTATTAAAAGAACAGTTGCAAATAAGGCTAGATAACCACCCATAATAACGGTCTCTTTTTGTCCAATCCGTTGTTCCAGTTTTCCGACCTGCCCACCAGCTAAAAAGCAGGAGAACCCAAAGAACATGATGACGATGCCAACTTGTAGATAATTTAGTTCAACCATTTCATGCAAGAATGCTCCTAAATAACTATATAGTCCAAGTAATAAAAATCCGGCCCCAAAAGCCAAGGGGAAGATAACTTTTCCCTTTGGAGAGCGTGTTACTCGGTTAATTTCCGAAAAAAACTTATGACTTGTGTGAATAGACATACCTGGAGGTAGTTTTTTCAAAAGAAATACTGTACAAGCAGCTGCTATGGCAAAAAAGGCAAAGGATGTTCGCCAGCTAATATACTTAGCAAACGCTCCACCTAGTCCTGCACTTAAACCTTGACCGAGAAAAACAATTCCAATAAATATTCCCACATACTTTTGCCGTTCTGAAATTGGAACGGTATCGCCAATTAATGCCAGTGAAACAGCAATGATTCCAGCAGCAAAAAAGCCTGTAACTGACCGCCAAAAGCATAATATCCATAAAGAGTTTGCCGAAAAACAGCCTATTGTGCCTAAGGAAAGCCCTGCGACAATCCATTGTAGTAGTTTTGCTTTTCCAAAGCAATCACTGAGAAAGCCGTAGACAGGCTGCATGATTCCGTAAGGTATCAGATAGGCAGTCAATATTGCTCCAGCCTGAGTGATTGAGATATCGAATTCGGATGCGATCGCTGGTAAGATGGGGGAAATAACCCAGTTATCTGCTGCGGAAATAAATCCTGCAACACTCAATTTCCAAATAAGTGTTTTATTATTTAATTCAGCCATATCGCCTCATCCCTTTCATAAAACTGATTCTCGTTATATGATATTAGTACAGTTTTAAGTATATATAAGGAAAAAGTGAACTTCAAGAAGTTCATTTTAAATTGTACCGGTACAAAGCGGGGACGGGAGAGTGGTTATGAAATATAATCAAATAATTAATTATATTCAAAATGAAATTGACAATAAGCGTTTGCACAGTGGGGATAAAGTACTTTCAATAAGGGAAATGTCTTTGCTGTTTCATTGCAGTAAAGCTACGGTTATTCGGGCTTATAGTGAACTTGAAACGAAGCATATTTTATATTCTGTTCCGCAGAGCGGCTATTTTGTCGTGAATAACAACAGGGTAAATGCTTCTGGCATGTCTGTTATTGATTTCGCGTCAATGATGCCTGAATCTTCCATGATTCCTTATGTGGAATTTCGTCATTGCATCAATCAGGCATTAGATGTATATCAAGAAAAATCATTTATGTATAACGAAAAACAAGGGCTGCCTGATTTACGGGCAGCCCTATCAAAACAATTGCAGGATGTTCAAATTTTTGAAAACCCGGAAAATATCTATATTACTGCCGGTGCACAGCAAACTCTCGATATTCTGGTTAGAATGCCATCTCCTAATGGTAAAACTACCGTGTTAGTCGAACAGCCTACTTATTCCGGTATGCTGAAATCTTTAAAAATTGCCGGAGTTACGGCAGTTGGTATTACGAGAAATTATAATGGAATCAACTTTGATAAGTTAGAAAGCTTTTTTAAAAATGGAAATATAAAATTCTTTTATACCATGCCTCGTTATCAAAACCCTACGGGGACATCTTATTCATGCCAAGAGAAAAAAATGATTTTGGATTTGGCGTGTAAATACGATGTTTATATTGTGGAAGACGATTATTTAGCCGAGTTTAATTTTGACACAAAAGCAGATCCTTTGTATGCAATGGATGATTCGGAACATGTTATTTATGTCAAAAGTTATTCTAAAGTTTGCTTGCCTGGTTTGCGCATTGGTGCAGTATTATTGCCAAGAGCGTTTAGAAATGTATTTTTAGAATATAAGTGTTGTGTTGATCCTTATGTTTCTTCTATTTTGCAAGGAGCCTTAACGATGTTTATGAAAAATGGTATGTTTACTCATCACGTAAAAACGATTAAAAAGTTTTATCATAATCGTGCTTCCACTTTTGTACTTGCTTGTAAACAACTGCCTGTCGAAGTCATTTGGCAATATTTTGCTCATTGTGCCTTCGCTTTTCTAGAATTGCCTGATGAAATAAATTTTTCAAGTCTTATCGCGAGTCTACAAACGAAAAATATATTTATTCAAGGTGGAGATCTGTGGTATTTGCCTAATTTTGAGAAGAAAAATGGACTGAGATTATGTGTCTATCAAACGAATGAAGAGCAAATCACTACAGGGATAGCGATTATTGCTGAAGAGATCCGACACTGTCTAAGCTCAAAAAAAATAAATCTGACCGAATTCTTATATGAAGGTTAATTGATCAAAAAGGGCTTTCTGACGGTGAGAACTTAAATTTAATAGAAAATAGCTAGAACCTCGGTTTTTCTCAAAAGGTCAGCTTTTATGTGTGGAAAAGCCAGAGTTCTGGTCGCTACAGACTTGGAACTCTGACCTTTAAAGAAGGACTGGCGTATCTGCCATCCATGTTAATAAGATATTCAAGAATAAAAGTATTATGCATGGAAAAGCCAGATTCATGTCATATGTAGTGAAATGATATTAGGTAGAAAAAGTGCTTAATAGTGAGAGTTTAGCATCATAAGAGTAAACTATTGCATATGATATATTAGGCAGTGACCATTTATGGCATTGACCAATTAGAACACAGGGAAGGGCGATGAGCCAGATGGTGCTACGCCGCGGAAAGCGGCTTTGATTGCTCACCTTCCCTGCACTATAAGGATAACGACCGCCAGACAAGGACGGCCGTTTTATTTTGTCTACTAATTTTCAAAAGGAGAATTAGTGATGCCGGAACTAGCTGATTTATTAAAGCGAATTGAAGAACTTCGAAAGATTCTCAGGGGCTCTTTTCTTATGTATGAATATGGAAAGTGGTATTTAAATAGCAATAAATAAGCTGTCAACATAACATAATAGGGGGGAGTTTGATGAGATTAGGAAGTTTAAGTGCAAAGTACAAAAGCAGCGGTGATTTTGCCACAGTATCTTATCAATTTTCCAGCGCAGCGGAGAAGGTACCAGGCCCTTTTGGGCACTGGAAAATTGGGCGTCAGAATGTCTTAAACAGGCTAGGGGAACAATAATGTGTCCCTATGCTTATGATTGTAGGCATATTTGTCATGTCAATAGCGAGCATTACGAAGCGTGTGCGCGCTATCAGTTGGCTCATGTTATCGGTATTCAATTTGTGCCGCACGATATGACGTCGATTGATTATGCGAAAATATCGGAATTGATTAGAAAATGGAGCTGCGGGGACTGAACCCAAAAAATGTATCTAGGAGCTTTGAAATCCTCTATTTCGGCCAAAGGGCTTGGATAGAGGATTTTGTAATTTATTAACAGCAAAAATAAGATGTTTGAGTTGTCCATTCAGTAGGAGTTATGTAAACTGTCGGCGAATAATTAATCTCACCAATATCGCTTTATAAAAGCAGAGGAAGATGAGGGTTTTAAAAAGTGAAAAGAACAATGTCGATAGTATTTGGCATGCTTGTATTGAATTCTGCAATAGCCCTAGCAGATTCAGTAGTGCCGGTGGATGTTTCATTTCAAAATTGGAATATAAAGGGGAACTTTGATTATACTTTACACTATATAAACTCATCTCAAGTGTTGTCAAAAATCAGTATGCCACAAAATCAAAATATGAGTATTTTGACTACAAAGGTTAAGACTAATGATGAAAGTTACATAAACATACGATATGGGTCGACTGCGTTTGAGAACAAAGGAGCGGGTTCTGATTCGGACTGGCAGAACCCCGGCTCTAGTACAATAACGGACTATGGCACGATGAATTTTAATGGAAAACAAAAAATGTATTCCATAGATTTTGGAACGAAAGTTTTAGAAGACGAAAGGAATAACACGAGCATTTTTATTGGGTGGGGCGAGAATACGACTGATAATGCGCTAACGAACGTAATATATCATTTAGAAAGTGGTATAAATGTAGGAAATGTGCCCCAGTCAGACAATGGCAGTTATTTAAACGGAACTTTTAGCGGGTTACGCCTGGGTGCAGAAACTAGGTATAAAATCAATGAGAAACTTACACTGAACGGCGGATTGACTACATCATTTTTAACAGCAAAGGCCAATGGCCATTGGGGCAATCATTCTCCTGCCTGGGACTGGACTGACTCAGGAGATACGTTTGGATATAATATGAATATTGGTTTAAAATATGTATTTACTCGTAATACCTTAGCAGAAATAGGCTATTATTATTCCTATGCGAAGATGACCAATGGTAGTGAAACTCTGAATTATAATAATGGAATATCAGATAAATTTTCAGGAATAGGCTTGGAATATAAGCAACGAGGATATTATTTCGGCTTAAATGCTAAGTTGTAATTTAAAAATAGGACTTATATTTAAATTTTATGGGGATTTTGTATAGCTGACATGGAAAATCTTCCTCACTGGCTAAAATAGTTTTTATTTCTATCCTTGTCAGTAAGGAAGATTTTTCATACCTAGTTAGACAAAAATTCTTGTATCCTCTTATTGAGCGACATGAGAAATGGATGACAAATTGCTGTTCACTTTCTTCTGTGTCTTCTTTTTTGCTTCTTTTTTCATTTTTTCTTTATTCTTAGGATTTTTATCTCCCATAATCAATACCTCCCTTTGATATGAACCCCCTGATATGCTCAAAAGTTTCATTAGCTGTCACATTGTAACAACTTGCTTTTATTATATCACTTTTACCAATAATATTATAATGGACGTATCATAATAGATTTGCCCTATTTATCCGAAAAAATGACCTTGTCACAGAAAAATACAGACTTTTAAAAGTTTTTCTATACAGAACATCTGGAATAAAGTATAATAGCGGATGGCCTGTAAAAGAGAGAGCTTTATAAAGGAGTGACTTAAAATGAAACATAAATTTGATATTGGAATTATTGGTGGCGGTCCTTCTGCAATATATGCGGCCTACGATTTAATCAACAAACATCCTACAGCGAAGATTATCATGGTAGAAGAGGGCAATGACATTTATGCGCGGCGTTGTCCTATTGCCGAAAAGAAAGTGACAAGCTGTATTCGCTGTACGCCTTGTGGGATTATGCGCGGTTTCGGTGGTGCAGGTGCTTTTTCTGATGGTAAATATAACTTTACAACGCAATTTGGCGGTTGGCTTAATGAATATATTCCCGATCAACGAGTTTTGGATTTAATTGATTATGTTGATGACATTAATACAAAATATGGAGCGCCTTCTGAAAGTTTTAGTACGGCTAACAGTAATATTGGCAATTTGGCTTTGCAGCATGACTTGCATTTACTTGATGCGAAGGTACGTCATTTAGGTACTGAGAACAATCTGAAGATATTAGAAAATCTTTATGAGTTTTTAAAAGAAAAAATCACGATGTTATTTCAATGCCATGTCGTGACAATTAAGCCTGAGCATCCAGGGTTTCACTTAGACATTGAAGGATCTTGTGATGCAGTGGAATGCGACTATCTAATTGCTGCCCCCGGACGTGCTGGGTCGGAGTGGTTTTCGAACCAATGTCATGATCTGAACCTTCCTCTTAAGAATAATCAAGTCGATGTTGGCGTTCGCGTGGAAATTCCAGCCGGAATATTTAATCATATTACAGATGAAGTTTATGAAGCGAAACTAGTTTATCGTACTAAGCAATATGGTGATTTAGTTCGTACTTTCTGTATGAACCCCAAAGGATATGTAGTAGCGGAAAATACGGATGGTATTGTTACGGTAAACGGTCATAGCTACCGTGATGAAAAGCTTCATAGCAAGAATACCAACTTTGCTTTGCTTGTCAGCAATACCTTTACAGAACCTTTCAATGAGCCTCATCAATACGGCAAGCGGATAGCTTCTTTTTCCAACATGCTGGGTGGTGGTGTATTAGTGCAGCGTTTTGGTGATCTAATTAAGGGTCGGCGCACAAATGAACATCGTTTGGAACAAAGTTTTACAAAACCAACCCTTAAGGCCACGCCAGGTGATTTAAGCCTTGTTCTACCGAAACGGCATTTAGATAATATTATTGAAATGATTTATGCTCTTGACGAAATTGCACCAGGCTTGGCTAATGATGACACTCTTTTATACGGAGTAGAAGTCAAGTTCTATAGCTCCCGTTTAAATCTTACGAGTGAATTAGAAACAGACATTGAGAATATGTTTGCAATTGGTGATGGTGCAGGGATTACACGGGGGTTGTCACAGGCCAGTGCGACGGGTGTTCTTGTTGCTGAGGCTATTGGCAAACGACTCGACTTGAAGTAAAAAATGAGAGCAGGATTTTGTTGCTTTGTGAAGAAAATATAGAATTAAATCAATCATTTTTTGAAAAATTTATGCTATGTGTGCCTACTCAAACGGATAATAAGGTTGGCATTTCTTCTAAATTTTGGAGAAATGCCTTTTTGAATGGTCCTATTAGGCTGTGGACATAATGAGAAAGTAGTTTTTGTTGATTGAAAGGAGGCCCCGAATGAATCATTCAGCACAATTGGGTGATGAAAAAATAGGCACACTTCTATGGAAATTTTCACTTCCTGCTATGGTTGGAATGATCGTCAATGCTTTATATAATATTATTGACAGTATTTTTGTTGGAAATGGTGTAGGTGAAGTTGGTCTCACTGCGGTTACCATCGCTTTTCCCATTATGACGATTTTAATGGCTTTTGGTATGCTGATTGGTGTGGGAGCTACGGCACTTATTTCCATTCGGTTGGGTGAAAAAAGAATTGATGATGCCGAGCGGATTCTTGGGAATGCCTTGTCGCTTGTTTTTTTAATTACAGTTCTTCTTACGCCTGTTGTGCTTTACTTTCTTGATCCCATTTTAATTGTCATTGGAGCGAGTGAGAACGTTTTACCTTATGCTCACGATTTTACGCAAATTATTTTAATTGGTAATATTTTTATGTTTCTTAGCTTTGGTTTGAACAATCTCATTCGTGCTGAAGGCAATCCGCGCTTAGCCATGTTCACGATGTTGATTTCGGCTGGACTCAATACGATATTGAATCCATTATTTATTTTTATTTTTCACTGGGGTATTCGTGGTTCAGCTTATGCGACGGTTTTATCACAGTTTGTTGCTGCCGTATGGGTGATGTCTTATTTTTTTGGTAAACAAAGTTTATTAAAGTTTCGCCGTAAAAATTTTTCTTTGAATAAGTCCATTGTTTGGGGGATTTTTTCAATTGGTCTGTCTCCCTTTTTGATGCAAATTGCGGCAAGTGTCATTAGCCTTTTGTCCAATGTTGCGCTGCTAACTTATGGTGGCGATTTGGCTGTGGCGGCAATGGGGATTATTACGCGTGTGACTATGTTGATTCTGATGCCTATTTTCGGGATACAGCAAGGTGTTCAGCCGATTATTGGCTATAATTATGGTGCGAAAAATTATGGTCGAGTGATTGAGGCACTCAAAAAAGCCATCCTTGCGGCGACACTTGTTTCTACAGGGGGATTTTTGATTGTTCAGTTATTTGATACGCACATTATGCGTATTTTTAACGGTAATCAGGAGCTCATTCAGTTTGGTTCGCAGGGATTACGTATTTATCTTGCCCTGTTGCCGATTATTGGCTTCCAAATTGTTAGCGCCAATTATTTTCAGGCTGTAGGCAAGGCGAAATATGCTATTCTTTTCAGTACATCCCGTCAGGTCATTATTTTGATTCCTCTGCTCATTATTTTACCTCACTTTTTAGGTGTCACTGGGATTTGGGTTGCCAGTCCGATTGCTGATTTTTTTGCTTCTCTGATTACGGGTGTGTATCTGTGGCGTGAATTAGGCAAGTTAACGAAAATGCATCAGCCTATCTGTTGATTGGATTCTTAGCCTTCTGTTTTTTGCATCACTGGACGATCTGTCCGGCAGATGCTTTTTTTTTGTATGAAAAGTAGGCAATTCAGATGATACATATAGGACTGCAGAAACTCTCTTACGGGGACCTAAATAGTCCCTATAAGAGAGAAAATGTCCCAATATAAGAATTTTTTTTATTATCAATTTTTTTATCCATAATAGCAGGAATTTTGAAAAAAGTGCCTAATTATAATTTTTGTAAACGTTTACAAGAAGAGGTGTCGTTATGACGGGACAGGAAAAAAATGATCCGATAACCCTTCATGACGTAGCGGAAGCAGCGGGGGTATCGATTGCGACTGTATCGCGAGTAATCAATGGTAAGCGTGTTTCGCTTCAGAAACAGCAGCAGGTTTTAGGGGCCATTAAAAGGCTTGATTATCGCCTCAATGTTGTGGCTCGATCGCTTAAAATACGTCAGTCGCAGTGTGTGGGTTTAATTATTCCTGATATTGAAAATCCCTTTTTTCCTGCTCTCGTGCGTGGAGTGGAAGACGTTTGTCGTGAAGCAGGTTATGCTGTTTTTCTGTGTAATACCGATGGCTTATTGGCAGATGAAGCACGTTATTTGGATTTTATGGCTAGCAGACAAGTGGACGGATTGCTATTTGCTGCCGGACAGTATCAATCGGATGCAATGGATTTGTTACAACAAATCGGGTTGCCTCTTGTGTTGATTGACAGGCAAGTCAGTGCGACTTTACCCTTGCCACGTGTGGGAACAGATAATTTCTCCGGAGCTTATGAAGCTGTGAAGCATTTGTTTGCTGTGGGATGTCAGAGGGTCGGCATGATTGGTGGCCCCGATCATTTGTCGACAAGTTGTGAACGTGAGGCAGGATTTCGTTCTGCTTGCTGTGAGCAAGGGAGAGAGAATAGCGCTGAATTGATCACGAAGGGCGACTTTTCATTTGAAAGTGGGTATGAAGGTGCTAAGAGCTTACTAGCTCAACATGTGGATGGCATTTTTGCAGCCAATGATATGATGGCAATTGGTTGTCTGGAATATGCTGCTGTGCAAGGTATTTCTGTTCCTCATGAATTGGCTATTATTGGTTTTGATGATATTCGTCTAGCAGCCTGGGTTAAACCTTCTTTGTCAACGATTCGGCAGCCTGTATATGAAATTGGACGCATGGCTTGTGAGAATTTGCTCGCCTTGCTTCGTGGTGAAAAAATTGAGCCTGTACATTTGTTTGTGCCTGAGCTTATTGCCAGGCAGTCTACGCGGAGAGGTGAATAGATAAATGGGCTTTGCCATTGTTGTTGTAGGTAGCTTAAATATGGATTTAGTTGCTCAAGTCGAAAAATTGCCTGAAACGGGTCAAACGGTGCCTGGTAGTTCTTTTGCTACCTATCCGGGCGGCAAAGGAGCTAATCAAGCTGTAGCTGCGGCTAAATTAGGCGGTCAAGTGATTATGGCAGGTTGTGTTGGTCAGGATGCTTTTGGCAAGGAGCTTATGGATAGTTTAGCGGATAGCCGTGTAAATACGCAGCATGTTCGTAAAACTGATCAAGTGACAGGCACGGCGCTCATTACGGTGGCAGAGGATGGTAAGAATACGATTGTTGTTGTGCCTGGTGCTAATGCGATTACATGTAGTCGTGATGTTGATGCTGCTCTTCAAGCAGTGAGAGATCCAGGAATTTTACTTTTACAGCATGAAATTTCCTCAGAAACAGTGGCTTATGCGATCAAAACAGCCAAAGCCGCAGGCTGGCGTGTCATGGTCAATCCTGCGCCAGCCCGACTGATTACTGATACGTTATATCCGCTTATCGATTTTTTAACACCCAATGAAACGGAAGCGGCTATGTTAAGCGGTGTAGCCATTACATCGCGGGAACAAGCAAAGCAGGCAGCGAAAGTGCTTTTGGCTAAAGGTGTTCAAAACGTGATTATTACCTTGGGAGAACAAGGCGCTTTATGGGCAACAAAGGAGAAGCAAGGTTTTGTTGAGCCTGTGTTTGTGCAGGCAGTCGATACAACGGCAGCGGGCGATGCTTTTAGCGGGGCTTTGGCAGCGGGATTATCTGAGGAAAAGACGCTTAGTCAAGCGCTTGAGTTCGCTTCTTATGCTGCGGCTATTGCTGTTACTCGGCCTGGTGCGCAACCCGCTCTGGCAACAACGTCGGAAGTTGAGCAATTGATGGAGAAAAGAGGAATCAAGCGATGAATAAACGGGGTGTATTAAATCCTTATATCAGTTCAGTTATTGCGGGAATGGGTCATGGCGATATGCTTGTGATTGGCGACGCCGGTCTACCTGTTCCAGAGGGGGTTTCTTGTATTGATGTATCTGTCATAGCGGGGATTCCACGTTTTACGCAGGTACTTACCGCTGTATTGGGGGATCTTGCTGTTGAAAAGGCTTATATTGCCTCGGAAATGGCGGGACAAAATCCTGCTGTTTATGAAGAGACAGTTAAGCAGCTAGATTCGATTGCCATACAGGCCATGAGTCATGAAGAACTGAAGGTCCTGTCAGATAAAGCGTGTGTTGTGATTCGCACAGGTGAATGCACGCCTTTTGCCAACGTAATTCTTGTGGCTGGTGTCACTTTTTAGAAGGGAGAAAGCCATGACAAATGAAGCGGCCTTGCTGACCATGAAGGGCATTACCAAGACATTTCCTGGTGTAAAAGCATTGGATAAATTTGATTTTGTATTGAAGGCCGGTGAAGTTCATGCATTGCTAGGGGAAAATGGTGCAGGAAAATCAACTCTCATGAAGGTTCTTAGTGGTGTTTATCAAGCCGATGAAGGGGAAATTCTGCTGAACGGGATGCAAGTAAAGTTGACAAGTCCCCGGTCTGCTCTTGATTTAGGCATTGGCATTATTCATCAGGAATTAAATCTTATTCCCGGACTTACGGTGATGGAAAATATTTATTTAGGCCGAGAACCCAAAAAATTTGGTGTTGTTGACTTTGACCGTATGCGTCAGAAGACGAAGCAGGTTTTGGATGAACTAGGCACGACCATGGCTCCTGAAACACTTGTCGCTGATCTCAGCATTGGTGAACAGCAACTCGTGGAAATTGCTAAAGCTTTGTCTTATGCCAGCCGCATCCTTATTATGGATGAACCGACAACAGCTTTGACAGAAACGGAGACATCCGGTCTGTTTGCGACCATTGAAAGACTGACCGAAAAAGGATTGGCCATTGTTTATATTTCTCATCGTATGGGTGAAATTTTTCGTATTTGCCATCGTGTGACAGTCATGCGTGATGGCAAATACGTTGGGACAGTGGTGACAGCTGGAACGACTTTTGAGGAGCTTATTCGCATGATGGTTGGCAGGGAACTTTCTTCTTTGTTTCCCAAAGAATCTGTTGTGATTGGTGAAGAGGTATTGAAAGTAGAAAATTTGTCTTCGGCTGCAGGTCTTCAGGATGTTAGCTTTTCTTTATGCAAGGGTGAAATTTTAGGTGTTGCGGGTTTAATGGGGTCCGGGCGAAGTGAGCTTGCTAGGGCTTTATTTGGCGCAGATCCTATGACGAGTGGAACCATTGCACTCAATGGCCAGCGTTGCAACATTAGCGGGCCTCAGGATGCCATTGATGCAGGCATAGGTCTTATTACCGAGGATCGCAAGCAACAAGGATTGGTTCTGGAAATGTCTGTGGGCCAGAACATGTCCTTGGCTTCGCTGAGGACATGGAGTCCATTCGGGGTGATTCATGAGAAAGAAGAAAAGTCTGCCATTGCTGCTTATATCAAGCAACTCAACATTCGCACACCAAGTGCTGAAAAGTTGGTCAATGAATTGAGTGGCGGCAATCAACAAAAAGTAGTGATTGCTAAATGGCTGGCGACTCAGCCGAAAGTATTGATCATGGATGAGCCGACACGCGGTGTTGATGTGGGAGCCAAAGCGGAAATTTATCAAATAATGAATATGCTTGTGACCCAGGGAGTAGGGATTCTTATGATATCGTCTGAACTACCGGAAGTATTGGGGATGAGTGATCGCGTCCTTGTCATGCAGGGTGGGAAGCTTGCGGCTATCTTGCCGATTGAGCAAGCTACGCAAGAATCAATTATGGCCTATGCCGCTGGCGGCGAAGGGGGGGATTCTAGATGAAATTTGATTATCACAGTATTATTCGAAAAATGGGTCCCCTATTGGGGCTATTACTCCTGGGCATTATCCTGACACTTTTGTCAGACCGGTTTTTATCTGTTAACAATCTATTGAATGTGGCCAGACAGGTTTCGATTAATGCTATTATCAGTGTAGGAATGACGCTTGTTATTTTAACAGGTGGCATCGACTTATCTGTTGGTTCTATTTTGGCTTTATCAGGCAGTATTACGGCAGGTCTTATGGCGGGGGGCACAACCCTGGTTGTTGCACTGATTGCTGGTATAGCTATTGGTTCGCTGCTTGGAATTGTCAATGGATTGCTTGTGACAAAAGGCAAAATTCAGCCGTTTATTGCGACTATGGGTATGATGACTATTGCCAGAGGAGTTACTTTAGTTTACACGGAGGGTCGTCCTGTTACAGGTATGGAAGGCGCTTTTCGCTTTTTAGGCGGCGGCTATGTGGTTGGTATTCCTTTTCCTGTGATCTTAATGGCAATTATTTTTGCTGTTGCTTATTTTGTTTTGAAGAAGACCTGTTTTGGACGGTATATTTATGCGATTGGCGGCAATGAAGAAGCCGCACGCCTGTCAGGCATCCGCACAGATCGGGTTATTGTTGCAGTTTATACCTTAGCTGGTTTTTTTGCCGGTTTAGGCGGTATTATTATGGCCTCGCGGTTAAATTCCGCTCAGCCCACAGCAGGTATGGGTTTTGAACTGGATGCCATTGCAGCTGTTGTGCTTGGCGGTACCAGCCTCTCCGGTGGTATTGGCACGATTGGTGGAACTCTGATTGGTGCATTGATTATTGGTGTCCTTGATAATGGTTTGAATTTACTGAATGTGTCTTCTTTTTATCAGCAAGTAGCCAAAGGTTTGGTTATTTTGATTGCTGTATTGTTAGACCGAAAACGCAATAAAGGGGGGAAATGCTGACTCATTTGTGGAGCGTCATCAAGATAACCCAAAAAAGAGGAGGAATTTTAATGAATCATTTTTTGCAAAAAAACAAGTTTGTTGTGATGTTCGTTATGGCACTCTTTAGCTTGAGCATTCTTGTGGCTGGCTGTGGTGGTACGACGGATCAAAAAGTCGCCGATAATAAAAAGGTCGTCATTGGATTGAGTATTTCTACGCTGAATAATCCGTTCTTCGTTGACTTGCGCGATGGTGCTCAGGAAGCAGCTAAGGCTCAAGGGGCAGAACTAATGGTGGAAGATGCCCAAAATGATGCGGGTAAGCAGTTGGCGAATATTGAAAACATGATTCAACAAAAAGTTAGCTTGATTATTGTGAATCCCGTCGATTCTAAGGCGATTGTACCGGCTATTGAGGCAGCAAACAAAGCCGGGATTAAGGTTATTACGGTAGACCGTGGCGCTGATGGCGGCCAAGTCGTTGCAGCCATTGCGTCAGATAATGTGGCTGGTGGAAATATGGCTGCCAAATACATGTTGGAAAAATTGGGCAACAAAGGCAAGATTGTTGAATTGGAAGGTATTCCTGGTACAAGTGCTGCCAATGATCGTGGAAAAGGTTTTCATGAAGGGCTGAAAGGTGCTGCCGATGTGACGGTTGTTGCTAAACAGCCAGCCGATTTTGACCGTGCCAAAGGGTTAAAGGTTATGGAAAATATTCTCCAAGCCAATCCTGACATCCAGGCTGTTTTTGCTCATAATGATGAAATGGCTTTAGGCGCTTTAGAAGCCATCAAAGCCGCTAATAAAACGGGTATTTTTGTCATCGGATTTGATGCTACAGCCGATGCTGTAAAAGCGGTAAAAGACGGTTCTTTACTTGCGACAGTGGCTCAAAAACCGAAAGATATGGGGAAAGTCGCTGTAGAAACGGCATTGAAGGTGCTAAAAGGTGAAACCGTTCCAGCATCTATTCCAGTGGGGTTAGATTTAATTAAATAATTGTCTGTTCGTCTTATTAAACAAGCTCTCGCTAACCATGCGGGAGCTTGTTTTCAAAAATGAGATTATGAAAAAGCAACGAGAATAGCTCCAATGCCAATGAGTGTGATGCCTGTTCCACCAAGGATACTCACTCGTTCTCCTAAAAAGATCATAGCTAAAATAGCCGCCATTACTACACTTAATTTGTCAATGGGTGCCACTTGTGTAACCTTGCCGTATTTCAGTGCCAAGAAGTAAAACAGCCAGGAAAGGGCTCCGGCTACGCCGCTGAGGACAATGAAGGTAAAGGCTTTTGTATCCGTTAAAACGTGGGGGATTTGTCGTAAATTTCCTTGACAGGCAATGACGATTAGTAAAAATACGGCCATAATGACAGAACGAATAGCCGTAGCTGTATTGGCATCGACGGATTGCAAGCCGATTTTGCCAAAGATCCCGACTAAAGAAGCCGTTAACGCCGATAAAAGTGCATAGACTAGCCAAAGATGATCCATGTGTAATCTCTCTCTTTCATATAATAGTGAAATGAAAAATTTACCATTATCGTAGCATGGGAGCAGGAAAATAACAACCAAAATGTTCTTTACTTTTTGTTCATTACCCCCTACAATAATATTGTTAACAACTCGCTTTTTATAAGTTAACTATTTTTTTATCTAATATGTTAACCTTAAATTATTTAATGGTTTACAAAAGGAGGAAGCCATGGATGGTCTAGCAATTGTGGCTTTAGGCGAAAAGGTATTGTCTGGTGTTCCTATGACTTATGCTGAGGCACTTGATTTAGAGACAGTCAAAAGTGAAGATATACCACTATTTTCTGCTTATGCTCATAAAATTCGCAGTAAGTTTGCGGGGAAAGACGTTGAATTGTGCGGCATCATTAATGTCCGTTCAGGAATGTGCAGCGAAGACTGTAAATTTTGCGCGCAATCTGTCTATCATGAGACGGATTGTCCCGTCTATCCGCTTATGGGGCAAGACGAAGTCGTCCAGAGGGCGGAGGATATTGCGGTGGCTGGAGCCAAACGGACGAGTTTGGTGACAAGTGGCAAGGGGATGAACGACGACCCTGATTTTCCAGAAGTTATAGCTGAACTGAAGGCGGTTAGGGTGAAAACGGGTTTAAAGGTTTGTGCAAATCTTGGTACACTCACGCTGGAACAGGCAAAAATCCTATTCCATGCGGGTGTAAGACGCTATGCTCATAATATTGAAACAAGCGCTCGCTTTTACCCTTATATCTGTACGACTCATCCTTATGAAGAACGTATTGCGACGATTAAGGCCGCTAAAGAAGCGGGAATGGAGCTTTGTACAGGCGGGATTATTGGGCTCGGTGAAACGTGGCAGGATCGCGTGGATATGGCTTTTTCCTTACAGGAACTTGAGGTTCATTCAGTTCCGATTAACATATTAAATCCCATTAAAGGCACGGCTTTAGAAGGGCAAGCACCGCTCAATGTGCTGGAAATATTAAAGACTTTTGCACTCTTTCGGTTTATTCTGCCTGATAAAATCATTCGTCCTGCCGGCGGGCGAGAAATGAACTTGCGCGATATGCAAGGGGCGTTGATGCTAGGCGGTGCGAATGGTCTGATTATCGGCAATTACTTAACATTTACCGGGCGCAATGCGGCGGCTGATTTTACCATGGTGAAAGATGCAGGACTAACGATTACGTCAGGCTTGGATTTGGATAAACAGGAAGGGTAGGTAAACAAAAATGAGTTACGATTTGATTTTTTCACTGGGTAAAAAAGTATTAGAAGGAGGCAACATTACTTTTGATGAGGCCATGGCTTTAACGGAAGTTGAGGAAGTCGATGTGCCTATTTTGCTTGCCATGGCCAACAAGGTACGTGAGAAATTCACGGGAAAAGCAGTGGATACCTGTCAGATTGTGAATGCCCGTTCAGGAGGATGCTCGGAAAACTGTAAATTCTGTGCGCAATCGGGTCATCATGAAGTCAAGCTTGATGTCTATCCTCTTATGACGGAAGAGGAAATTGTTCAGGCAGCTAAAAAGGCTGAAACAGCGGGGGCCTATCGCTTCTGTATTGTCACAGCTGGCAGAGGGATGGAAGACGATAAAGATTTTGAAAAAATTCTCGGTGCCATTCGTCGTATCGGCAAGGAAACCCATATCAATCGTTGTTGCTCCCTTGGTACCTTGCAAGACGAGCATGTGGCGGCACTGAAGGCCGCTGGTATTACACGCTATCATCATAATTTAGAAACCAGTTCCAGTTATTTTGACCACATCTGTACGACTCATACTTTTGAGGAACGTGTGGCAACAATAAAAAAAGTCAAGGCTGCTGGGCTCCAGGCCTGTTCGGGGGGGATTATTGGCTTGGGTGAATCATGGCGCAATCGGATTGAAATGGCTTTTACGTTAAAAGAACTTGATGTGGATTCTATCCCCATGAATATTTTAAATCCGGTGAAAGGCACGGCCTTGGAGGGTCAGCCGCAAATTCCGCCGCTGGAAATATTACAGTGTTTTGCTATTTTTCGGCTGATTTTGCCTACGAAGATTCTTCGGTATGCAGGCGGCAAGGAACGAAATCTCGGTGATTTAGTACCCCTTGGCTTCTTGTCCGGTATTAATGGTATGCTTATTGGTGACTATTTGACAACGAAAGGCCGTGGGGCTTCGAAAGATTTAACTACAGTCAATGAGCTTGGACTCAGTCCGTTATGTGCGAAAGAGGTATAAAGGCGATATTACTTGAATAAAGCAAAGGACCGCGCAAAAAAAACTGCGCGGTCCTTTGCTATTAACTGCCTTCACCGTGTTTGGCATGTGAGTGTTTGGCGTTTTTCATGCTCTTTGACCCCGTACGAGGTTCTTGTAAACGAGCTTCTTGAAAGCGCGAACTCAATTCCGGGAGTGGATTTACTGGCTGCGTTTTGTTTTTAGGCATTTGTATTCTCCCTCCTTGTTGCACGATTGTAAACGAAGGCGACTTTAGTTTGTGAATAATAATTTTTTATTATAATTAGTAATAAATGGAATAAATTTATATCAAGCAAGGAGATTGTAGTTTATAGGGCGAAACTTAAGAAAAGGTAATTTTGAGTCATGCTTTTACTTGTTAAGGGGGAACAAAATGTCTACTACTCGTATCTATGTTATGATGGTTTTTACAGCTTTATTTTGGTCAGGGGCATTTATTACAGGGAAATTGGCAATCAGAGAATTTCCCGCTTTTTCCTTAACATTTTTTCGATTTCTCTTCGCACTGCCCTTTATTTTTGCTGTTCTTTACTGGAAAGAACGGCCGCATTTTTTTCCAAACAGGAAAGCATGGCCATCACTCATTTTGCTTGGCGTGATGTGTACCTTTCTTTATCATGCATTGTTTTTTTCTGCTTTGCAATATACAACAGCCATGAACGCCTCACTGCTTGGCGCCACTAATCCCATGGTGACAGCCTTATTGGCCTGTTTATTTTTCAGGGAAAAACTGGGTCTATTGCAAGTCACAGGCATTGTTTTATCCTTTAGTGGCGTCGTTCTCATTGTAACGGATGGTGGAGCTTTGTTTACATCAGGACTAGAGGTTAATCCGGGTGATTTTCTAATGTTTGCTGCTGTGTCCAGTTGGGCTGTTTATGCACTTGTTAGCAGGAAAGTCATGCTCCTTTATAAGCTTTCACCGCTGATGATGACAGCTTATACTTTTTTAGTCTGTACGATTTTTGCCATTCCCTTTGTAGGATGGGAAAATCCCGCTGTATACTGGCAAGGCATTACCTTTGGCGGCTGGCTGTCTGTTTTATATATGGCTGTGTTTGCATCCGTTCTGGGCTATTTATTTCAGATGATGGCGATTCAGCAGATTGGAGCTCCGCGGACGGCTATATTTATGAATCTTGTTCCTGTGTTTACTGTTATTCAGTCTATGCTGATTCTTGGGGAGTCTTTCAGTTTACTTAAGGCTGTCAGTACTTTTTTGATTCTTATTGGCGTTTATTTTGCGACGCGGCCAGCGAAAGATTCTATGCCGATTCTTGTTGCCGTAAATTCTAAAAATGTTCGTTAAGTGAATTTTGTTACAAAAATACCTTGACAAAACCGTAACTTGTTGTAATAATGTAAAGCAAGTGATGAATGGGACATAGAAATTTTAACAAACAAATCAAGAGAGCTGGTGGATGGTGCGAACCAGTGCTGTTGTTAAGATTCACCTCACCCATGAACTCTTGTGCTGATTCTTTTTTGGACTAGGTACAAGCGCGCCGGGCGTTAACCGAAGGGCGTCTTTTTTGATGCCGGAGAAAAAAAGTAGGGTGGTACCGCGTATTCAGCGCCCCTATTGGCAATGATTTGCCAATAGGGGCGCTTTTTTATTCTAAAATCATGAAATTATGGAGGACTGGGAATGGCTGACAAACGAATTTATATTTTTGACACGACACTGCGTGATGGCGAGCAAACGCCTGGCGTATCGCTCGGGGCCGATGACAAATTGGAGATTGCCCGGGCCTTGGCTAAATTGAAAGTGGATGTGATTGAAGCAGGATTTCCTGTTGCTTCACCAGGCGATTTTGCTGCTGTACGCAAGGTTGCTACACAGATTAAGGGGCCTGTTATTGCGGCTTTGGCGCGGGCCAGTCGCAATGATATTCATGAGGCCTATGAGGCTCTTAAATATGCGGAGCAGCCGCTGATTCATACTTTTTTGGCTACAAGCGATATTCATATGGAATATAAGCTGAAGATGACACGGGCACAGGTGTTGTCTCATATTAGCGAAGCTGTTCGTTACGCTCGTACACTTGTCGATGAGGTGGAATTTTCCGCTGAAGATGCGTCACGTTCCAATTGGGATTTTCTTTGCATGGCTTATAGCCAGGCTATTGCAGCAGGGGCTACTGTCATTAATGTGCCTGATACGGTGGGATATATGGTTCCCGAGGAATTTGCTAAACTGATTGTTTATTTGCGTGAAAATATTACGGATGTGGATAGCGTCAGAATGAGCGTACACTGCCACGATGATTTGGGCATGGCTGTGGCCAACTCATTAGCTGGAATCGGCGCGGGAGCGCTTCAGATTGAAACAGCGATGAATGGTCTTGGCGAACGTGCGGGGAATGCGGCTCTGGAGGAAGTGGTCATGGCCCTCGCTACTCGCAAGGATTATTTTGGCTGTGTAACAGGTCTTGATACACAGCAGATTTATCGCACTTCAAGGCTTGTCAGTACTTTGAGTGGTATTTTGACGCCCCCGAATAAAGCCATTGTAGGTGACAATGCTTTTGCCCATGAGTCAGGTATTCATCAGCATGGTGTGCTGAATAATGTGGAGACTTATGAAATTATGCGCCCTGAATCGATTGGCATTAAGAAAAGCCGCCTTGTTCTTGGTAAGCACAGCGGACGTCATGCTTTTGAAGAACGCCTGCAAGAACTGGGCTATCAATGTTCAGAGGAGCGCATTCACGAATTGTTTATGAAGTTTAAGGAATTGGCTGATCGTAAGAAAACAATTTTTGATGAAGACCTTGAGGCTTTGATTACCGAAAAAACGACCGAAATATACGAGAAGTTTAGACTGCTGTCTCATCAAGTTATTAGTGGTAATGAGGCGATGGCCACCGCTACGGTACGGATCGAGACAGATCATGGAATTATTGAAAAGGCCTGTGCGGGTTCAGGTCCGCTTGATGCACTCTTCAATGCGATTGCGGCTAGCATGAATCAGGATATTGTTTTGAAAGACTTTCAACTCAAAGCGGTAACTTCTGGGGAAGATGCCTTAGGTGAAGCCCTTGTCAGGGTGGAAAGAGACGGACGGATTTATAGTGGACGCGGCATTAGTACGGATATTATTGAATCAAGTGCGAAGGCCTATTTGCAGGCCGTAAATAAATTATGTGCAGCAAGTGGCACAGTTGCTGCTAATGTAGGAGTGAATTAGTATGAGATCGATGACGATGACGGAAAAAATTTTAGCCAGCCATGCCGGAATGGACAGTGTAGAGCCAGGGCAGCTTATTGAATGTCACGTAGATATTGTTCTTGGTAACGATATTACAACGCCGCCAGCCATTAAGGAATTTAACAGAATTGGCAAAGGGGTTTTTGATAAAGACAAGATTGTTCTTGTACCTGATCACTTTGTACCTAATAAAGACATTAAATCCGCTGAAATGGTGCGTGCTGTTCGGGAATTTGCCCGCAAGCATGATATTACCCATTTTTTTGAGGTGGGGCGCATGGGCATTGAACATGTGTTGCTACCTGAAAGTGGCTTGGTTGCGCCAGGTGAGGTTATTATTGGCGCTGATTCTCATACCTGTACCTATGGCGCATTGGGGGCTTTTGCAACAGGTGTCGGTTCCACAGATATGGGAGCTGCTATGGCGACAGGCCGTACGTGGTTTAAAGTGCCCTCGTCCATTAAAGTTGATGTCATTGGAAAATTACCGCGGTGGGTGAGTGGTAAGGATGTTATTTTGACGCTCATCAGTCGTGTCGGTGTTGAAGGCGCCCGTTATCAGTCACTGGAATTTATAGGTCCTGGTATCCAAGAGCTTACGATGGCTGATCGATTCACTATTTCTAACATGGCCATTGAAGCCGGGGCGAAAAATGGAATTTTTCCTGTTGATGAGCAGACGGAAAAGTATCTGGCAGGCCGGACGAACAAGGTGTGGAACAAGGTTGTGGCGGATGTTGGGGCGGCCTATGACCGTCAGATTACCCTGGATTTATCGGCATTACGGCCTGTTGTTGCTTTGCCGCATTTACCTGAAAACGTGAAAGCTGCTATCGATTTGTCTGATACGGCCATTGACCAAGTTGTCATTGGTTCCTGTACGAACGGACGGATTGAGGACTTGGCGCAAGCGGCTGAGATTTTTCAAGGAAGAAAGGTTCATCCGAAAGTTCGAACCATTATTATACCAGGCAGTCAGGCCGTTTATTTAGAAGCAGTGAAAAAAGGTTATGTTGAGATATTTATTACGGCGGGTGCTGTTGTGAGTACGCCTACTTGCGGTCCTTGTCTTGGCGGCTATATGGGCATACTTGCCAAGGGGGAAAAAGCTGTTTCCACAACGAATCGCAACTTCCGCGGTCGTATGGGACATATTGATAGTGAAATCTATCTGGCCGGTCCGGCTGTTGCGGCAGCAAGTGCTATTGCGGGTAAAATTGCAAGTCCTGAGGAGGTATTCGTATGTTAACGGGAAAAGTATGGCGTTATGGAGATAATGTAGATACAGATGTGATTATTCCTGCTCGTTATTTAGTGACAGCTGAACCACGAGAATTGGCCAAACATTGCATGGAAGATATTGATGCGTCTTTTGCCGGAAAGGTAGCAGCAGGCGATATTTTAGTGGCAGGTCGGAATTTTGGCTGCGGTTCGTCACGGGAACATGCGCCTCTTGCTATCAAAGGTTGTGGCGTACCTTGCGTGATTGCGGAGAGCTTTGCACGAATTTTTTACCGTAATGCCATTAATATTGGGCTTCCCATGCTGGAAATCGGTACTCAAGTTAAGGAAATTCATGCCGGAGACGAACTGGAAATCGATTTAGCTGCTGGACAGATTCATAATGTGACAACCGGAGATACTTTTCAGGCTGAACCTCTGCCGGAATTTATTCAAAAAATTGTTACAGCCGGTGGATTGATTGAATATCTCAAGGAGGCGGAATCATGAGTTATGATGTTGCAGTCATTGGCGGCGATGGAATCGGTCCGGAAATCGTAGCTGAAGCGCAGCGCGTACTTCAAGCGGCACTCAAGCAGTATGGAAAATCGGCTGAGTTTACGTCTTGTCTAGCAGGAGGTGCGGCCATTGATGCTGTCGGTCATCCCTTGCCTAAAGAGACGCTGGCAGCAGCGCACAAGGCTGATGCCGTACTGCTTGGTGCTGTGGGCGGACCTCAATGGGATACTGTCGAGCCGGAACTACGGGCGGAAAAGGCCATTTTAGGGTTACGGCAGTCATTGGAGCTTTATGCAAATTTACGCCCCATTCGGGTACCTGCCATACTTGCGGAACGTTCTCCCCTCAAGGCTGAAAAGGTTACAGGTGTGGATATTCTCATTGTTCGGGAATTGAGTGGTGGCATTTATTATGGTGAACGGCAGGAAGGGGCTGTGCAGGATGGTGTGGAACAGGCATTTGACAAGGAAAGTTACAGTGTGCCTGAAATAGAACGGATTACGCGGTTTGCTTTTCGAGCGGCAAAGTTGCGTCGGAATAAGGTGACATCTGTTGATAAGGCCAATGTTTTGGCAACGTCACGTTTATGGAGACGGACAGTTGAAAAATTGGCAGCAACTGAACCGGAGATTAAGGTCAATCACTTGTACGTTGATAATTGTGCCATGCAGCTGATTTTAGCGCCCAAGCAATTTGATGTGATTGTGACAAATAATTTGTTTGGTGATATTTTAAGTGATGAGGCGGCCGTGATTGCCGGGTCGATTGGCATGTTGCCTTCGGCAAGTATTGGTAGCGGTACGGGGCTTTACGAGCCTATTCACGGTTCGGCACCGGATATTGCGGGCCGTGGTCTGGCCAATCCTCTGGGAACAATTCTTTCTGCTGCGCTTTTACTGCGTTATTCTTTAAAGGAAGAAGCAGCAGCTTGCCTGATTGAGGCGGCTGTAGATAAGGTACTTGAAGAAGGGTATGGTACAATTGATTTAGTTCAATCGGGTATGACGCAAGTGACAACAAGCGAAATGGGAAGGCTTGTTGAACGCCAAATAGGTAAAATTTAAAAATAAAAAAGTATTGACAGCTTTGTAAAGTAAATGATAACATTAATTTAATGTTACACGATAATTTAATATTACTGTGACTCTTATCCAGAGTGGTCGAGGGACTGGCCCAATGACACCCGGCAACCTGCAGCAATGCGGTGGTGCTAAATCCAGCAGGACAATTTTGTTCTGGAAGATGAGGGGAAAAGTGGAACGCAACTAAACGTTTACCCCTTTCCTCGGAAGGGGGTTTGTTTTATTTAATACGGATTCTTTAGCTTTGTTTATTCTATCATTAAAATTAGTATGACTGGAAAGGGTGTTTATAATGAAAAAGTTTATTGGTATTTTTTCGTTAGTCTTATCTTTCGTATTTCTATTAACTGGCTGCGGCGGTAATACAGCAAATAATTCAAATAATGGGACTCAGGCTAAAACCGTTCTCAAAGTGGGGGCTACGGCTGTACCTCACGCGGAAATTCTAAACTTTGTGAAGCCGCTATTAGAAAAAGAAGGAATTGATTTACAAATTGTTGAGTTTAGTGATTATGTTCAGCCCAATACGGCATTAGCTGATAAGGAATTAGATGCTAACTTTTTTCAACACATTCCTTATTTAGAGAAATTTGCTTCAGAGCATAATTTGCCATTGACCTATACGGTTCCTGTACACATTGAGCCCATGGGTGTTTATTCGAAAAAGGTGAAAAACCTTGCTGACATTGCTTCGGGTGCTGAGATTGCTGTGCCGAGTGATCCGACAAATGCCGGACGGGCTTTGGCTTTGCTGGAAAAAGCCGGTCTGATTAAACTGAAAGAGGGCGTGGGTATTAAAGCGACAGTAAGCGATATCGCCGAGAACCCCAAAAATTTAAAGTTTCGTGAATTAGAAGCACCACTTTTGCCGCGGGCCTTGGATGATGTGACTGCCGCTGTGATCAACACGAATTATGCTCTGGAGGCCAAGCTTGTGCCAACAAAGGATGCACTTATTATTGAAGATAAGAATTCTCCTTACGTGAATATTTTAGCCATCCGGAAAGGTGACGAAAATCGTCCGGAGATTCAAAAGTTATCAAAAATCTTAAATTCTGATGAAGTAAGGAAATTTATCCAAGATAAATATCAAGGAGCTGTTGTACCAGCCTTCTAAAGAATGATAAGCAGATAAGCGACTTTATTGCATCATGTGATAAAGTCGCTTTTTTATGACTTTTATAACAAAAAAACGAAAGGCAAAAATTTCCGTATAAGCAAATAAATTATTATCTAAAATAATTTCGTAATACTATTTTAATTGATTTATGAACAGGGGTGAGTTTGCACTAGACCAAGCAACTTTTTTTGTATAGGCGAATAAAAATAGATACAAGATAGTAACATGAAGGTGACGTATGTGATGGAACAACTGCTTGTTATTATTATTTTCTTGATCATTGTTTTACTTATTACGCGTATTACGCGGCATATTCGGTTGAGTCAGGTTCCGCTGGTTTCTTTAGATCAAGTTGAAGTTGCCTGTCACGAATCGAGGGTACTCATTCTGGATGTACGAACAACAGACGAGTATCATGCGGGCCATATTTTGGGCGCTCTTTCACTTCCCTTTTATGAACTTGCTGAAAGAATAGACCAAGTACCAAGAGAGCGTCCTGTCTATGTTATTTGTCAGACTGGCCGACGAAGTTTTCAGGCCGTAAAATTTTTAATGTCCCAAGGCTATAGTCAAGTTTTTAGCGTATCACAAGGCATGGAAAAATGGCGGGGACCTTTAGTCAAAGAAACGATGTGAAAATAACAGGAAATCATTCTCTTTGCAACAGGAAAATGAACAGGCCTTTGGCGAAGTACTTATAAACGATAAATGTGTAACTTAATGGTTATCAGTTGTAATGGAGAGATGTCTGTGAATATATGCGACAATCATTTAGAACATGTACGAACCCTGCCGTTTTCAAAGGTTTTGACGCTTGCGCCAGCTGAGATGGCTCAGTCTTCCTATATTATTGCGCAGCATTTTGAGTACTTAAAAAGACAAGCTCAATCGATTTGTCAAAGCGATCTGCGTGAAAAAGTATTGGCCATCTTAATGAATCCGTCACCTACTTTTATGAAAAAGTTAGCTAGGCAGTCAATGCAGCAACAGAAGATAGAACAATTAGGGGCCGAGGGCTTTTATCAGCGTCAGCGCTATGGAACGCGTATTATTCCGCTTTTTCCTGCCTGTGATGATTTTCTCGTTGCGCCACAGTCTTTTGATAGTGCGCCAGGAAGTGGTTATTTTCGTCATCATGCTTATCCCGGCGGCCTTGTACTCCATACGTCTGTTAATTTACAGTCGGCGCTTGGCATGAAGGCCGTTTATGAGCAGAGTTATGGATTTTCAGTCAATGCCGATGTGTTGATTGCGGCGCAAATTTTGCATGATTGTCAAAAAACTTGGGTGTTGCAGTGGCTTGACAATGGCCGGATTTTTCCTCAGGCCAGTTTGGCTCGAACGGGGAGCCATCATGTTTTCGGTCTGGCTGAATCCATTACACGTTGTTTTCCAGCCGAAGTCATTATTGCGCAGGCTTGCGCCCATAATCATTTAGGTGCGAAAGATGCGGAAGG
This sequence comes from Pelorhabdus rhamnosifermentans, assembly GCF_018835585.1. Taxonomy (NCBI): domain Bacteria; kingdom Bacillati; phylum Bacillota; class Negativicutes; order Selenomonadales; family Sporomusaceae; genus Pelorhabdus; species Pelorhabdus rhamnosifermentans. The sequence continues at coordinate 75,520 of NZ_JAHGVE010000014.1, read as the reverse complement.
CGATATTGTGGGGTGGATTCGTGCTGCTTGTATTTTGACAGATACAGATCCCGTTCACGAGGGATATCTATCACTAGATGGCTGGACTTTGCCGAAACCACGGCCGCTAGAAAACTGTATTACTCATCTTGGTGATCATAATTGGGTAGTTAGTCTGCCAGCCAGCCAGTGGATGAATCCGCTGCTGGAGAAAATTGCACAAGATGAATATGGATTGACTATCAATGATATTAATGGGCGTCCCTATTATCAGTTGCGTAATTATCTTTATTCCCAGATTACGACGTTACTATTTTATCAGGTGTATGCTACGCAAGGTGAGCAAGCAGTAAGACAATTAGTTCGTAAATTGGTAGTACCTGATTAAAATTGTTTATAAAAAGTGCCAACAGGAAATGCAGGGTCCTGTTGGCACTTTCTATACAATCTTTTCTTTAGTTACTTTAATACAGCACCTGTGTTGGCTGATGTCACCAGACGAGCGTAACGCGAGAGATAACCTGTTTTCACCTTCGGTTCAGGCTGAACCCAGGCTGCTTTACGGCGGGCAAGTTCTTCCGGGCTGACGAGGAGTTCTAATTTACGATTGGGAATGTCAATATGAATGGCATCCCCGTTTTTAACTAAACCAATTGTGCCGCCTTCCATAGCCTCAGGGGAGATGTGACCGATACAAGCGCCTTGTGTGGCACCACTGAATCTTCCATCTGTTAATAAAGCAACATGGAGGCCCATACCTGTAATGACGGCTGTAGGATTGAGCATTTCACGCATGCCTGGTCCCCCTTTGGGGCCTTCATAACGGATGACAACCACATTACCATCCATGACTTGGTTGTCCATGATGGCGTCAATAGCTTCTTCTTCGGAATTATATACCTTGGCTGTGCCATTAAAGACAAGCATATCTTCTTTTACGGCACTTTCTTTGACAACGCCACCATCTTCGGCGAGATTGCCTCTTAGTATGGCGATTCCGCCACGATTACGATAGGGGGCATCAATACTGTGAATGACATCGCTGCGTAGGATTTTACCTGCTTCGATACGATCGGCAATGGTACCTGTTACTGTTTTACATTCTGGATGGATGACACCTGTTTTATTCAGTTCATTTAATACGGCATTAATACCGCCGGCTTCATTGAGGTCAATCATGTGGTGTGTGCCACTGGGACTTAGTTTAGTAATATAAGGTGTTTTACGGCTAATTTCATCAAACAGCTCAAGGGGGAGCTCAATACCTGCTTCATGTGCAATAGCTGTCAAATGAAGGACTGTATTTGAAGAGCCGCCGATACCCATGTCAACAGCCATAGCATTTAAAAAGGCTTCTTTTGTCAAAATATCGCGCGGCAGGATTTGTTTGGTAACGAGGTTCATCATAACGTGACCAGCCTGTTTGGCTAAGGCGCGTCGGCCACCAAAATAGGCGGCTGGAATGGTGCCGTTGCCAGGTAATCCGAGCCCTAAGGCTTCTGTCAGGCAGTTCATGGTATTTGCTGTAAATAGTCCGGCACAGGAACCGCAGCCGGGGCAGGCGGCATGCTCAATTGCCGAGAGTTCTTGTTCGTCAATTTTGCCTGAAGCAAATTTTCCGGCAGCTTCGAATACCGTGCTGACGCTAATGTCGCGTCCTTCATAGCGGCCAGGCAGCATAGGGCCGCCGCTCACGACAATGGCAGGGATATTGATGCGGGCCGCAGCCATTAACATACCGGGTATGATTTTATCACAGTTTGGGATGAGAATAAGACCATCAAATTTGTGGCCAATGGCCATGGCTTCGATGCTGTCAGCAACTAATTCGCGCGACGCAAGAGGGTATTTCATGCCACTATGTCCCATGGCGATGCCATCACAGATGCCGATGGCTGGAAATTCAATCGGTGTCCCACCAGCAGCCAGGACACCATATTTGGCTGCCTCTGCTATCGTATTTAGATGCATGTGGCCAGGGATGATTTCATTTTGCGCATTGACAATACCAATGAGTGGTTTTTCCAGTTCATCAGGTGTATAGCCCATGGCATAAAAGAGCGAGCGGTGTGCCGCCCGGGTGGGGCCGAGTTTTACTTCATTACTTAACATGGTCATCCTCCTCTAAAGTAAAAAGATAGTAGCCTAGAATCTTTATTTATTCTCTTATTGAATACACATATCCTGCATACAAAATCAACATTACACATTTTTATGTGTAAACATGTAATTGTCAAGTTCGATGAAATGCTTTTTAAAGATGAACAAGCTCTGTTTTTTTTTTGCTTTTTCGTATAAAATATAAGCAGAGGTGAGCGATATGAAGGAAGATAATTATACACAAGAGGCCTTGGCCGTTTTACAGGAGGCACAGCAAATTACTGCGCTAGCCTATCATCAGGAGATGACGACTAAGCATTTGTTATTATCACTTTGTAAAGAGCACGACGATTTATTTGATGCAGTGTTAGAAAAATGCCAAGTGAAGCGCCGTGCTTTAGTAAAAGGTGCTGAGAAATTAGTTGGATCGATTCCAGCTGTACGCGGTCAGGAGACAGCACTTAGGATGGGCACGGATATGCTTCGTGTAACAGCGAAAGCCAGTCAGATTGCGCAATCCATGAAAGATAGTCTTGTTGGCAAAGAACATTTGTTGCTTGCTGTTGTCGAAGAAGGAGATAAAGATGTTACGGCCCTGTGCACATCACTCGGTCTTGATGCCCATAAATTGCGCCAAGCCATTATGGAGTACCGCGCAAGTCAAGGCGAAGGTGAAGGGGAATATAAGGAACTCTTGAAGTACGGACGTGACCTTACGCAGTTAGCCAAACAAGGAAAAATTGATCCAGTCATCGGCCGGGATGAAGAGATTCGGCGTGTTGTTGAGATTTTATCGCGGCGAACCAAAAATAATCCTGTCCTTATTGGCGAACCCGGTGTAGGGAAAACAGCCATTGTCGAGGGGTTGGCACGGCGTATTGTCGCAGGAGATGTACCGGAAAGTTTAAAAGATAAAATGCTTTATTCTCTTGATTTAGGTTCGCTTTTAGCGGGGGCTAAATATCGCGGTGAATTTGAAGAACGTCTTAAAAAGGTGCTCAATCAAATTTCTCATTCTGATGGTTATATTATTTTATTTATTGATGAAATCCACACTGTTGTGGGGGCAGGAGCTGCTGAAGGCGCGATGGATGCCGGCAATATTTTAAAGCCCATGCTGGCTCGTGGAGAATTACGCTGTATTGGGGCAACAACCCTGAATGAATATCGCAAGCATATCGAAAAGGATGCTGCTCTAGAAAGGCGCTTTCAGCCTGTTTTGGTCAACCAGCCTTCAGTGGAAGACACCATTTCTATTTTAAGAGGATTGAAAGAACGTTATGAAGTTCATCATGGCGTTCGTATTAAAGATGCTGCCCTTGTTGCGGCGGCCGTCATGTCTGATCGTTATATTACGGATCGTTTTTTGCCTGATAAAGCCATTGATTTAATCGATGAATCAGCGGCTAAGCTGCGTACCGAAATTGATTCTATGCCTGCTGAACTTGATGAGGTTTCGCGGCGTATATTGCAACTTCAGATTGAAGAGCAGGCCTTAAAAAAGGAACAAGACAGCACGTCACAGGAAAGGCTTTCAGGCATTGAAAAAGAAATTGCTGAGCTTCAGGCAGAATCGGCTGCGCTTCGACAACAGTGGCAGAATGAAAAGGCGGGAATTACGAAAGTCCGGGCCATTAAGGCTGAAATGGATCAGGTCCGCACGGAAATGGAAGCAGCCGAACGTGTTTATGATCTGAATAAATTGGCCGAACTGAAATATGGTCGGTTGCCTGAACTTGAGAAGGCCATGCAACAGCAAACTCAGGCATTACAAGACAGTGCTGAGCAGAAGGTATTGCTTAAGGAAGAAGTGGACGAAGACGATATTGCCAAGGTTGTCAGTCGCTGGACGGGGATTCCTGTGCAGCGCATGCTGGCAGGTGAAAGACAGAAGCTGCTTAGTCTGGAAGACACCATGCATGAACGCGTCGTTGGACAAGACGAGGCCATTACGGCTGTGACCGAAGCCATTATTCGGGCCAGAGCAGGATTAAAAGATCCGACGCGTCCGATTGGTTCGTTTATCTTTTTAGGGCCGACAGGTGTGGGGAAAACAGAGCTTGCCAAAACGCTTGCTGAAGTATTATTTGATGATGAAAAGAACATCATTCGTCTCGATATGAGTGAATATATGGAAAAACATACAGTCGCGCGGCTTATTGGAGCTCCTCCAGGTTATGTCGGCTATGATGAAGGGGGCCAATTAACTGAAGCCGTTCGGCGCAAACCCTACAGTGTCATCTTGCTTGATGAAATTGAAAAAGCCCATTATGACATTTTTAATATTTTGCTGCAAATGCTAGATGATGGTCGCTTAACAGATAGTCAAGGCCGGACTGTTGATTTCAAGAATACCATTATTATTATGACATCCAATTTGGGGTCAGCAGATATCTTACAAGAACAAGATTTTTCAGTGGCTAAGGCCAAAGTCTTAGATTTGCTTCATAAGCATTTTCGGCCGGAGTTTTTAAATCGTATTGATGATACGATTGTGTTCAAAGCACTGAGTCAGCAGCAGGTAGGACGAATTGCTGAATTGCTCCTCGAACAGCTTAATAAAAGAATACAAAAGCAGCTGAAGCTTACGCTGTCCTGGGAGGATTCAGTACCAACCTATTTGGCGCGCAATGGCTTTGATGCGCAGTTAGGCGCGCGTCCGCTCCGCCGGTTTATTACACGAGCTGTGGAAACGAGAATCAGTCAGCTTATTGTGCAGGGAGAAGTGGCTGATGGAAGTACCATTTACTTAACGGCGGATACAGAACTTCATTTTACTATTCAAGGGGCTGCGAATTAGCAGCCTTTTTTTCTGTGGCAAAAGAATCTCTCCTTTCATAGATTATCTTATAGTGCATGGAAAGAGCACGGTCTCAAGAATGAGGGAGATGAGCCGTTTTGTGTGGAATAACAGGTTGGATTGACTGGGAAAAGCCTGTCAAACAGGTGGAACCGATTCTTTCGGCTATGGTGGAGACTTTGGCCGTGCGAGGACCGGATGCGTCAGGGACGTATCTCAAAGGCTGTACAGCCCTGGGTCACCGCCGTCTCAGTGTGGTTGACCCTATCGGGGGAGCGCAGCCAATGATTCGGCGGCAAGGTGATTACGAATATGCCATTACTTATAATGGTGAACTTTATAATACTTCGGAAATTCAGCATGAATTGGTGCTGAAAGGACATTCTTTTACGACCCATTCGGATACGGAAGTGTTGTTAAAGGCCTATATGGAGTGGGGACCTGAGTGTGTTGAGAAATTTAATGGCATTTTTGCCTTTGCCATTTGGGATGAGAAAGAGCAGCGATTGTTTATGGCGCGGGATCGTATTGGTGTCAAACCTTTTTTCTATGCGAAGCGGGGAGCATTATTTCTGTTTGGTTCAGAAGTAAAGGCTCTCTTAGCTCATCCGTTGATTCAGCCTATTGTCGATAGTGAAGGTTTGGCGGAAATTTTTGCCCTTGGACCGGCTCGGACTCCGGGTCATGGTATTTATTTAGGTGTTCATGAATTAAAAGCTGGCCATATGGCGATTTATACCAAAGCAGGACTAAATATCCGACGCTATTGGTCGTTAGAATCGAAAGAACATGAAGACAGTTTTGACAAAACTGTTGACACGGTGCGTACTTTGGTCCAAGATGCCGTTGTTCGTCAATTAGTTGCTGATGTGCCTGTATGTACGTTACTTTCCGGTGGACTGGATTCTAGTGCTTTAACTGCCATTGTTGTGAATGAATATCGTAAACAGGGGGGAGAGAAGCTTCATACTTATTCAGTGGATTACCCAGACAATGAGCAATTTTTTACAGCGAATGCTTTTCAGCCCAACAGTGATACTCCCTGGGTTAAGCGAATGGCAGACTTTTTGCAAACTCATCATCATAATATTATTGTCACCATTCCTGAACTTGCCCAAACTCTTCAAGCGGCTACGATTGCCCGCGATTTTCCGGGCATGGCTGACGTGGATACATCACTTTATCTGTTTTGCAAAGAAATACGTAAGGGTGCTACGGTTGCGCTTTCTGGCGAGTGTGCTGATGAAATATTCGGGGGGTATCCTTGGTTTCGCCGTCCTGACATGATTGCGGCAGATACTTTTCCCTGGTCTAATCATGTAGCTTATCGAAGTGAATGGCTGCGACCGGAGATACGTGATTATATTAAACCCGAGGCCTATTCGCGCGCGCGCTATGAAGAGGCTCTTGCTGAAGTTCCTGCCTTGCCTGGCGAGGAAAAGGCAGCAGCCAGGATGAGAGAAATTTTCTATTTGAGTTTAACGCGGTTTATGCCAACGTTGCTTGATCGAAAAGATCGGATGAGTATGGCTTTTGGGCTGGAAGTGAGGGTTCCCTTCTGTGATCATCGCATTGTCGATTATGTTTGGAATGTTCCCTGGCCGATGAAAAATTACCAAGACCGCGAAAAGGGTTTACTTCGTCATGCTTTGACAGGCTGGCTGCCTGAAGATGTATTATGGCGCAAGAAAAGCCCCTATCCGAAGACTTATCATCCTTTATATTATGAATTAGTAAAAACAGAGGCTTTGGAGATTATTAATGATACTCAGGCACCGCTCAATCGGTTTATTGATGGGAATAAAATTCGCCAGTATGCTCAGACGGATGAGCCGAACGCGAATATTCCCTGGTTTGGACAGCTCATGAGTAAGGTGCAGCTCTTTGCCTATCTTATTCAGGTAAACGCTTGGCTGAAGACCTATCACGTTGAGGTTGTTTAGCCCAAGATATATGGAAATAATAGACTACAAGTAGAATTAAATAATTAAGTTACTGGGGAGCTAGATGAATCTGGCTGAGCAGGAACTATTTTACCTTGTTTCGAACCGCATAACCGGTTCTGGATAATGCCAGCGAAGGGAGTGCAAAGCGATTAAGGCTATACGTTTCAACCTGCGTATAGCAAAACCGCAGCTTACACAAGGGGAGGTATATATATATCTTATGTACAAGAACAAGTAAGTCCGTATCGAATGATACGGACTTACTTGTTTTTGTTACAAAATGTTACTGAAAGACAACAATGAGCAGCATTTTGAAATTTTCTGTAGCAGTTAGACCGTGCGGTGTGTTTGAAGGCATGACGAGGGCTTCGCCTGTTTTTACAGTATGGCTGTCCGTACCAATCGTAATATCTGCTTGACCATCCAGAATGTAGACGAAGGCATCGCCAGGTGAAGAATGGGTACTAATGCTTTCTCCTTTTGAAAAAGCAAATAGCGTCATGGAAAGAAAATCTTTCTGGACTAAGGTGAGACTAACTACTCGGCCTTGCTGATATTCAACAAGCTGGGCAAATGGTAAAACTTGTCCAAATTCAATATTCTTTAAAAAGGATTGACTCATTGCATGGACCTCCTTGTGAATTGTTTAGTATAATTGTTACTTTTAGTATACTATCAAGATTAACTTTTTTATGTGATAACTATCACATAAAATTTGACCTGTATGAATGGTGAATTCTGCATGGAAACAATTACATATGACGGCTAGTTTTGTTTATTATATACTATACATAATAAGTTTACTTAAAATAACAAGGGGTTGAATCTATGTTTCATGATATGAGAAAATTTTCTTTACTTAGTGTGCTTGTAATAGTCTCATTCTTCTTGCTTGCCGGTTGTAGCGGCCCTGCGGCGCAACGTGTTCCTGATCTTGCACCAGATGCAGTTGTTAAAACAGTGTATGATGCTGCGAAAAATAATCGTCTGACTGAAGCGGCTTTGTACATTTCTCCCGAATCTTTGGCTGACAGTTCGCCATACAGTGCGTTAACAGGTCAAAACGATGTGACAAGTTTAAAAAATACGAACTTGTTATCATTGAATCAGGTAACCCAGCAAGGAACGTATGCCGTTGTTGTGGCAACGTTGCAACAAAAGGACAGTCTGGCTATTCAGGTAAAACCTGTGGGGCTGGAAAAAGTAGGCGGCGAGTGGTACATTGTCGATATGAGTAAAATTTACAAAGAAGCGAAGTATCAATTGCTGGCACAAATGTTACTCAGTATATAAAGAGGAATAGTTAAAGGAGTTGCATGGAAACGTAAATTTCCATGCAACTCCTTTTTAATGGATTGAAAGTATAAGTTGAAAAAGTAAATTTTTTTAGCCTTTTTGTGAGCGGGAACTCCAGAAACCAGCGAGAGTCGATCCAGTCAGATTGTGCCAGACACTAAAAATTGCACCAGGAATGGCGGCAATTGGATCGAGATGAACTAAAGCCAAGGCTACGGCGAGACCGGAATTTTCCATGCCAATTTCAAAAGCAATGGCGCGTGCTTGTTGTTGTCCTAGTCCAATTGTGCGTGATGCGCCATAGCCAAGAAGTAAACCAAAGGCATTATGAAGGGCTACAGCTAAAAAGACCAGACCGGCTACTGTGGCTAATTTGGCGGCGTTCAGTGCAACAACGACGGAGATGACGAAAATAATTGCCACAACGGATACAACAGGGACAATTTTCATGATACTGTCAACAAATCCTGAGGCAATTGTGCGCAGTCCAATGCCAAGGGCAATGGGCAGTAGCACGATCTTTAATATATCAATGAGCAAGGCTTCGGCATTAATTGGTAGTAGCGTACCAGCGAGAAGTAAAAAAATGTAGGGCGTGAGTAGCGGGGCCAGTATGGTATTGATACTGGAAACGGTAACAGATAAGGCTGTGTCGCCTTTGGCAAGGAAGGTCATGACATTTGAGGCTGTTCCACTGGGGCAACATCCAACAAGAATGAGCCCGGCTGCCAGTGAGGGTGGTAAGTCTAGTAGTTTCGCTACAGTGTACCCTACCAAAGGCATAATGAAATAGCGAAGGCCTACGCCGCATAGTACATCTTTGGGACGCGAAAGTACGAGTTTGAAGTCGTCAATGGACATGGTAAGGCCCATACCAAGCATAATAATACCTAAAAAATAAGGAATGGTTGATGAAAACGGTTTGAAAGGATCAGGGGCAAAAAAGGCAATGAGCGCAATAATTACGACCCAAAGGGGAAATAATTTGGTGATTGTTTTGGATATTTTTTCTAATAATTCCATGAAGTAACCTCCTCAATGTGTATAGAGCAGACCGAGAATATTATTTTCAATATATTACATAGATTTAAGACGAATCCTGTTAGAAAATAAAAATATTATTTAATTTTTAAATTTGGCACAATAAAAAGGATTTTCAGATTCCTGTCGAATTAATTGTTCTTGTGATGAATATCACGTTGAAAATAAGGGGGAGACAGAGTGAACGATTTTGGGAAAAAAATGCTGGAAATTGCCTTGAAACTGACGCATATTTCTAGCATTGTCGGTACAGCAGGGGAAGTATTAATTGCTGAGACACTATATCAAGATTTACAGGAGCTGCCTTATTTTCAAAGCAAACCGGAATTACTCAGTTTGTCGCCTATTCCAGGTGATAGGATCGGGCGCAAATATGTTATGGCTATTGTGGAAGGAGAATGTATTTCCCAAGCTGCTATTCCGACTATTCTTTGTCTGGGACATATTGATACCGTGGGCATTCAGGATTATGCAGAACTTAAAGAGTATGCGACAGATTCAGATGAATTGAAAAAGCGGTTGAAAACCATCCAATTTAATGCGGAAACGCTAGTCGAAATTGAGTCGCCTGACTGGATTTTTGGTCGTGGCATGCTTGATATGAAAACAGGTGTTGCAGCTCAGCTTGTGATGCTGGAACATTTTTCGACGCGCACAGCAGAATTAACAGGTAATCTGGTTTTTGTATTTGTTCCTGATGAAGAGGGAGATTCAGCCGGAATGCTTGCTGCAGTTAAAGCAGTAGCGGCTCTTGCCAAAAATCAAAATCTCCAGTTCCTTACAGCTATTGATACGGATTACACGACGACACACTATCCAGGTGATGATCATCGTTATGTCTATGTTGGGACAGTAGGCAAACTTTTGCCTTGCTTTTATTTATATGGTGAAGAAACACATGTGGGGGAAGCGTTTAATGGTATTGATGCCAATTTGCTTGCTTCAGAAGTGCTTTATCAAATGGATTATAATACGGATTTATGTGACTATGCCGATGGGGAGGTGACTCTGCCACCTGTCAGCTTGTATCAAAGAGATTTGAAGACAGAGTATTCCGTGCAGACAACGAATGCCGTTACGATGTATTTTAATTTTTCCACTCATACCAGTCAACCGTCTGAGGTGTTGGAGAAATGCCGAAAGGTAGCACAGTCGTCGTTTGACAGTGTGATTGTACGTTTAAACGACCAATATAAAAAGTATTGCTCACTTACTCATATTCCCTTTCATTCCTTGCCGTGGGAAACAAAGGTACTGACATATGAAGAACTTTATCAAGCGGTGAAAGGCGAATTAGGTGATGAAATTGATCAGATTATTACCTGTTTATCCGAAAAATTATTAGCTCAAGGCGTCGATGATCGTGAATTTTCATTGAAAATTGTCGAAGAAGTTCATCGACATTATTCCAATCAAAATTCTAAAATTATTGTGTACTTTGCGCCCCCTTATTATGCTCACAACTATGTGACAGGAAAAAACGCTAAAGAACAAGCATTATTTGATGCGTTAGATGGGGCGATTGCGACTGTTAAACAGGAGTATTCCTATGATGTGGTCGTTAAGAAGTTTTATCCCTTTATTTCTGATTTGAGTTTTTGTAATATCAGTAAAGACCCTGGCAATGTTAAGCGCTTGACGCGTAATATGCCGGCATGGGGCAAAAAATATCGGCTTCCTGTCGAAGAAATTCAGTCCATTAATATGCCTGTTGTAAATATCGGGCCTTTTGGCAAGGATGCTCATAAGCTTTCTGAGCGACTCAGTATTCCCTATTCATTGGATGCTATGCCGCTGATATTGAAAAAAACCATTGAAAACCTGCTTATTGTCTGGGAGTAATTGCCTTTGACTCGGCTTTATGCTACAATTTTGTCAAACAAGTAAACGAGTTTGGCTAAAGCAGGTTATTGAGCAATAGAATGAACCTAAGGGAGCGAAAAATTGTGCGCGTATTAGCTGCTGTTATTTTCTTTACTTTGTTATATATCTTTTTCCATTTGCCAGTTTTGTCATATGGTTTTATTGATTGGTCGCCACTTGCCCTACTTTGGGGTGGAGGTTTGCTATTTTATGCAGTCACACATATGATAAAAAATCTCTCGGCCTATATGTCAGAGCGGCGCTGGCTGGCTGTTTTATTAAAAATGTTCGGGATAGAGCTTAAGAATCCTGATCAGGTCATTGATATTTCAGTCAAACGGTCTGTATCTAGCAGGAAAGTTAAAATCATTCTTGGGTTAGGCGGATTTTTTGTTGTCATTGGTTTGGTAAATTTATTTGTGTTGCCTTTTTTGACAAGTACACCGCTTTTTTATAGCCAGGCATTTCGGAACCTCCTTGGACCTGTAACAGAGAGTTCTTTTACAACCGATGTGGCACCGATATCTCTGTCACAAATTCGCATTGTAGATGAAGAAACGGCTCGTAAACTTGCTGATAAAAAAATTGGTGAAGTTCCAGCTTTAGGCAGTGAAGTTCAATTAGGTGAACTTGTGCTGCAAAAAGTCCGTGATAAACTTTATTACGTGGCGCCGCTTGAACATCGAGGCTTTTTTCAATGGCTCATGAATCATCAGCTTGGCAGTAAAGGCTATGTCATGGTTTCCGCAACGAATCCACAAGATGTTCGATTAGTACAGACTGTAGATGGACAAGATGTTCATATTAAGGTTCAAACACAAGGATTTTTATTCGATCTTTTGCCACGTTACCTTTATTTTCATGGCATTATGAATGTAGGAATGACAGATTTTTCTTTTGAAATTGATGATGATTATCATCCTTATTGGGTGGTAACACTCTATAAAAATAAAGTAGGTTACCAGGGGGCGGATGCAGTAGGAGTGGCGACTGTTAATGCTCAGACAGGTGAAATACAAACTTATGCGTTAGATCAGGCTCCAGCCTGGATTGACAGGTTACAGCCGGAAGCAACGATTTACCGTCAGATTGTTCATTGGGGTGAGTATATTAATGGTTATTGGAATGCTCTCTTGACTAAGACAGGAACGTTGAAGCCAGCAGGAAATGGTCTTAATCTTATTTATGGTGATGACAATAATGTGTACTGGTATACAGGAATTACTTCTTCTGGTAAGGATGAAAGTACAGTAGGTTTTATTTTGGTTAATTCGCGCACGAAAGAAGCTAAGTGGTATAAGGTTTCGGGGGCGACAGAAGAGGGAGCAAAAAAATCGGCTGAAGGTCAGGTTCAAGAAAAAGGGTATCGGTCAGCAGAACCAATTTTGTACAATATTTATGGTGTACCTACTTATATTGCTCCACTCAAGGATAAGGAAGGATTGTTAAAAGCTGTTTCATTTGTTTCGGTAGAAAATTACAATCTCGTCGGTGTTGGAGCTGACGTTGAATCCGCACTGCGTACTTATCGTCAGACACTGGCCAGTCAGGGAAATCAATTTGTACCTGGCAGTGAACAAAAAGATGTAAAACTTACGGGGAAAATTGTTCGGTTTACATCCGCTGTGAAAGGCGGAGAATCTTACTTCTACTTTATGATTGAAGGCGATCCGAGGGTTTTTGTTTCGACGGTTCAAGTTTCGCCGCGACTTCCCTTAACGCAAATCGGCGATAAAGTGGATATCGGTTTTTTAGACAGCCAGGAACCCATTGTTACAGTACGAGAATTTCAGAATTCACTGTGATGGAGGAATAGCTCATGACAACACCAATCATTGCTGTTCAATATTGCCCCTTTTGTGGTGAAAAGTTAACGATTTCTGATGTGTTTCGATTTTGTCCCTATTGTGGTAAAAAGATTCATGAAAAAAAGCACAAAGATAAGCATAAGGTAAAACAACGAAAACTTGCTAAACAAGAAATCAGCGTTGCTATGCCGGATCTTTCATTTAATCTTCAAGTACCGGAAGCTACGGCAGCATTGTTGCCTGTGGCGGATGAAAATTGTACGCTTGTTTTAAAATATTGTCCAAATAAAGAAGAATTGTTTTGTAAGCTTACAGGTTTACTTCAGCGGGAACGTTTCGCTGTTCGGTTGGCCGTCGATATGACACCGGCTATTTTGATGTATAAGAGTCATTGGGTAGATGTATTGCCTGTCATGAAGGCGTGTCAGTCAGTCGGTGCCTTATTTTCGGTTGTTCGTGGTGAAGTCGTTTCTCATGATACATTCCCTGACTCACTGTTGCGTGAGCTAGCTGAAAGTGAGCAAGATCTCATAAAAAAAAGTCCCCCAGCCTTATGGCTGGGAGAGACATTTTATTGTGTTGTCGGTCAGGTTGAATCGAAGGCTAAACGCGGTGTTCTGATATTGTCCAGCCATTACTTGTATTTTGTTTTCAATGACAGTCAGCATATAACATATGAAATGACTCCGCTCGATCAGATGGTTCGTATTGAATGTGCCCCGCGCAAAGAATTTACCATTTTAGTAGTTCAGCGGCAAGGACAAGAGGACGAAGATCTTTATGCTACAGCTGCTCAGCAACAGAAAATTACTGCGTTACAGCAAGTGTTGCAAACAGCTGCTACAGCGCGGACTGAGCAGCAGGCAGTACTGTAGCACTAGCCATTTTTGGGAGTATGAAGTGTAGCTGCGGCGTTCATGGCAATGTTGAGTGCTCTGAGTTGGGGAGCCTTCTTATATTGATGGTGTTGCATGCGTTCTAGAATGTCAGCAAGTATTTCGACTGCTTGGACAATAAAAGGGCCTTTGTTTAACATGACACATTCCGCCCTTTCTCCCATGGCTGCGTCCGTGATTTCAGCTCGTGAGGGTGTGCCGTTTTTGATCAGATTTTCTAAAACTTGTGTAGACCAAATGACGGGTACATGAGCAGCTTCGCAAATCCACAAGATTTCTTCTTGCAACTCTGATAAGCGGCGATAGCCCACTTCAACAGCTAAGTCGCCACGGGCAATCATGATGCCAAGGGGCTGCTTGGAAGCCGCTTGTACAATGATTTCAGGCAAGTTTTCCATGGCTTGACTTGTTTCAATTTTGGCCACAAGGGAAATGGTACGGTAAAAATTTCCGACTCGTTGAAATAATTCATTTTGCAAGAGCTCAATATCATGGGCTGTTTTAACAAAAGAGTAACAAATAGCGTCAGCATGAGTGGCAATAAAGTTAAGATCTTTTAGATCTTTGGGTGTTAGTGGCGATAAATCGAATGGAGTCTGAGGGAAATTAAGGCTTTTTTGGACTTTGATTTTATTTCCATTTGGCCCGGCATGGGTTATTTTTATGTAAGCGCCTTGTTTGGTCAGGGCGCTTACTTTGGCTTCAATTTTTCCATCGTCAATTAAGAGGGGATCCCGGGGCTGTAAGTGGGTGAAAATTTCGGGAATATTACACGTAATAATGATGGAACCGCGATATTCTGTAGGGTAATCGGTGATTTTACCTGAAGCGAGAAAGAATTCATCGCCTGTAAATAGCTTGGTTTCGGGTGCAAGGGCAAGAAGCTCAGCAATGCGTACTTTTGGTCCGGCAAGATCCATAAAAATTTTGCAATGTTTGCCTGTTGCTTGTTCAGCTTGACGGATATGGGCAATCATTTTTTCCCATTGCGCTGCAGTGTCATGGGCGCAATTAATGCGTGCCGCATCCATTCCGCTCTTCATGAGTTTTTTAATGAGGGAATAATTTGCTGCTGCTTCTGTGGGGAGTGTCACCATGATTCCCACGTGACGGCGAGAATCAGGACTGCCAAGAAGCCTCCTGGTGTTGCGTGTCAGAATTTTATCGCCGCGAAAGAAAGTTCGTTCATTTGGATAGTCCATCAGTTCTGCCTGAGGCTTATTGCAAATACGTCCAAGTGAAGCAAGGACTGCATCAAGGCTGGCTAAGGCCTGGGCTTCGCTTTTGCCGAGTGAGGAAAGTCCGAATGGAAGCAATGCTTTTTGTAGCGTCCTTAAATCCCGACAGCGAAGCGCTAAATAAAACGATAAATTGAGTGCGCTAAGTAAAAAGGATTTACGGTAAATGGAGGGTTTCCAACGGGAAAAGAGTGTCATTCCTTCATGAAATACTTCGTTGCGCAATTCATATAATGTCTCGTATAAATCCACCGATGTCACTCCTTGTAACGAATCCATTTTCTGAATATTAAATTCTGCGAAAAATAGATGATTCCTTTATCATGCGCACATGAAAAAAGCATGATCCCTTGGGTTAAGAGATTCACGCTTTTAACTATGGATGATGATGTTGTTGTGCGGTGTTTTTATCGGGTGGATAGGTGAAATCAATGTCTGTCAAAGTAATCTTTGCGAAAAAAGAAACTGGCTTTCCTGTATCAAGGTTAATGGCTGGATCGTAGCTCCAATGGCTAAAGGCCGTAATAGCTGCGTTGTCTAGTTCTTTGTTTCCTGAGGATTGTTCTACCTTAATAACAATAGGCTGGCCTGATTCTAAGACAGCAATGTCTAAAATAATTTTAAAAGGCTGTTGGGTTGGAGTGAAGTTTTCAGGATATATTGGTTTGACTATTGGTTTTTTTACCTTGGGTTCTTGTATATTTTTTTTGATGTTTGGCGGGATGTCGAGCGGTTTGATGTCAGGAAGGGGAGGATTCAGATTTTGTTCGGACTCTTGCGCTTTTTTTTCATTCTGCGGCGTTTTGGAAGGATTAATTGCTAACATCTGTTCATCTTCAGGCGGGACACTGTCAGACGGAGTGTTTGCCGTAGGTTCGGACGGATCTGCTAACGATTGCGTCAGATCCATTTCATAGAGTTCTGTTATTTCTGGCTGTGAATCAGGTGGGGCAGTTTGCAAACAAAAAAGTATGAATATGAACAAACTGTGACAAAAAATAGAAATAAAAAGTGCTTTTGTCCAAGAAGAGAGTGTTCCTTGCGTGTTCATCTTTATTTGACCTCTGTGGCAAAAGATATTTTTTTGACACCCAATTGCTTTAGGTTGTCGAGAAGAGTAATGACCTTGCCGTATTCAATCTGACGGTCTGCTTTTAAAATGAAGGGAGCATTAGGATGGTTTGTCAGGGCCATACTGATTGTTGCAGAGAGCGCTCCAGGGGGAATTTCCTGATTGTTGAACAATAATTTATTGTCGGCAGTCATAAGAAGTGTCAATGGTTGATCCACTGTTTCTTTCGTTGCTGTGGCCGCAGAAGGTAGATTAATCGCAATGCTTTGTTGATCATGCATATATAAGGTACTCATCATGAAAAAGACGAGTAAAAAGAAGATAATATCAATCATAGGAATAATCATAATCCGTGGTTGATGTTCTAGACGCAAATTACGCAGTTTCATTATTTTCCATCCTTGTTGCCTGATCGACAAGCAGTGTTGAGACTTGTTCGATATCCGTAATAATGTTGTCCAGCCATTGGGCAAAAATACTGTGGATAACTAAAGCGACGATGGCAATACAGAGACCTGTTGCGGTGGCTATTAAGGCCTCGCCGATTCCGCCGGTAATAGCAGAGGGCTGGCCTGCTTGAATGGTAAGAACGCTGAAGGTATTAATCATCCCTGTTACTGTCCCAAGTAGTCCAAGTAGAGGTGATAAGGTAACAATCATATCGAGATAATTCAGTCGGTTCCTGAGCAGAGAAGACCAGTGAGTTGCTGCACCTTCTAAAGAATTTGTCAGTCCGTCGACATGATGTGTTACAATGAAATAAGTAAGACCTGTGGCGATGACTTTTGCCACGACTCCTGTTTCATTATGACAGATTGTTTCTGCTTCCTGCCACTTTCCGACAGCAAACAGCGGTGTTAGTTTGTTTAAGAGTGAAGTAACAGGGGTCTGTGCTTTACGGTAAAACCAAAAACGCTCTAGCCCAATGGTTATCACGAAAATGGAGCAAATTAGAAGCGGTATCATGACGATGCCGCCTTTTTCAAAAATTGTAAATAAATTTTGCATGTTTTCACCTCGTAATTAAGATACAATTCTTTAATCAGTTCTTGATTGTGAGGTAAAGTCCTGCTTATTGTCAGGCGGCTATTTATGGTAAAATAGTTTTACTGTAAACAAAAGTTTAAGCGAGCAGGTAGTTTTTTTGACATTAGAAGGGATGAGAATGTATGAATAGGCCACCTAGTGGTATAAAATAACAGGGAGAAGGAGAATGACAATATGAGTAGTTTTTTAAAGCTTGGTTGTACCGAAGTGGTGCAACAAGTGTTGGTAAAACAGGGGATTATAGATCCTACTGAGATTCAGCAGCAAGCAATTCCCCTCGTTGCTGCGGGGCAAGATGTGATCGGACAGGCTCCAACAGGTACGGGGAAAACGCTGGCTTATGTGTTGCCCTTACTTCAAAAATTGCAGCAGGGGAAGTTACCCAATGAAGTCATTATTATCGCACCAACCTATGAATTGGCAGCACAGATTCATGGTGTAGCAAGCACTCTGATTAAAGCAGCAGCATTATCGATTACAACGGCTTTAATTGTTGGTAGTGGTAATATAGCTAGGCAGATGGACAAGCTGAAAAGTAAGCCGCAGCTGATTGTTGGTTCAAGTGGACGAATTGTCGAATTGATTAAAAAGAAAAAAATTCATGCTCCAAGTATGCGAACTCTTGTCATAGATGAAGCCGATCGGTTATTCAGTGACGAGCAGCTGACGAGTGTGAAGGAACTTGTTAAAAGTACATTGAAAGATCGACAGATTCTTTGCTTTTCGGCAACGTTTTCAGTTAAAACGTTAAATATTGCCAAGGAAATAATGCAAAATCCCGTCGTTGTTCGGACAACGACGCGTCCTACCATTCCTTCGTCTGTTAAGCATTTCTATTTTATTGCTGAACGAAGAGATAAATTTGAAATTTTAAGAAAGTTAATTGGACTTATTCAGCCGCAGCAGGCCCTGGTATTTGTTAATTCCGGTGAGTCCATGGCTGATGTGACAGCCAAGCTTTGTTATCATGGTTTTAAAGCGGCGGGACTGCATGGTGGAAATGGTAAACAAGATCGTAAACAAACGGTACAAGATGTTCTCAAAGGAAAAACGAATATTTTAGTTGCCTCTGATATTGCAGCGCGTGGTCTTGATTTTCCTGATCTGACCCATGTGTTTCAGCTGGATTTTCCCGAAACGCCTCATGCCTATTTGCATCGGGCAGGACGTACAGGGCGGGCAGGAAAAGTCGGTGTTGTTATTTCTATTGTGACAGCAAGAGAAGTGGTGGAATTACATAAGGCAGCAAGTGCTTTATCTGTGTCATTTACAGAAAAGAAATTGTTGAAAGGCAAAATAGTAGATTTACATTGAAAAATGGTACGAGAAAGCAAAGGAGGCTGTACTTATGAAGACATTTGATTCATTAGGAATCGATGAGTCTGTGATTCAATTTTTGGCTGGCTCAGGTATTCATGAACCAACTCAGGTACAACAGCAGGCCATTCCCCCGGCCTTGACTGGACGGGATATAATGGTGCAGGCTCAAACAGGAACAGGCAAGACATTGGCTTTTTTATTGCCTTTGTTAAAAGTAGTTCAAGTAACCCGGCCTTTCGTACAGGCCCTTGTGCTTACACCGACGCGGGAACTGGCTTTGCAGGTTGCAAGAGAAGCGACGCAATTAGCCAAGTTAAAGGGAATGGATGTTCTTGCCGTGTATGGGGGCCGGGATATGGACAAACAAACGAAACGTTTGTCTGGTGCTCCACAGATTATTGTGGGGACACCAGGTCGCATTTTGGATCATATGGAAAAAGGCCAT
This sequence comes from Pelorhabdus rhamnosifermentans, assembly GCF_018835585.1. NCBI lineage: Bacteria > Bacillati > Bacillota > Negativicutes > Selenomonadales > Sporomusaceae > Pelorhabdus > Pelorhabdus rhamnosifermentans. Next base: position 56,669 of record NZ_JAHGVE010000014.1, on the reverse strand, counting down.
CTTGTATTAAATGGTGTGCGTTATCTTGTACTTGATGAGGCAGATACCATGCTGAGTATGGGGTTTATGGAAGAGGTTGACCATATCATTACCCGTTCGTCACCAAAACGGCAGACTCTATTGTTTTCGGCTACCCTTTCTCAAGCTGTGTGTATGATGGCTAAACAGTATATGACAAATCCCGAGCGTATTGAAATCGGTAGTGCTACAGTGACTTTGCCGGAGATTGAGCAGCGCATGATTGAAACAAGTGGTGATGAAAAGCAGTCCATTCTAGCAAAATTAATTTTAGAACACCGTCCTTACTTGGCTATTGTTTTCTGTCTTACGAAGCAGCGTGCTACAGATATTGCGAGTTATCTTCAAAGTCAGGGCATTGAATGTGAAGAACTTCACGGCGATTTGTCACAAAACAAACGGGAGCAAGTGATGAAACGGTTTCGTGAAGCCAAGATTCAAGTGCTTGTAGCAACAGATATCGCTGCACGCGGTCTTGACGTCGAAGGGGTTACGCATGTTTATAATTATGATATTCCTCATGATGTAGATAGCTATATTCATCGGATTGGTCGTACCGGTCGAGCTGGTGAAAAAGGTCTTGCTGTGACACTTGTTACGCCGCGTGATCGACATTATGTAGCCATGCTTACGAAAGTTATTCGTACTTTGTCTGTTAGTAGTGTAAGTAAGTCGGCGGCAAAACCGCGGGGAATGCGACGGAGGCTGGAACGAGGCAAGAAATTAGTGGGAGATAAAAACCATGGCGGTAACAATTTGCGCAGTCGGCACAAGCAAAAAGCAGGCGCTAGCGCGAAAAAGTAAAGATTTGAGGAGGATCAACATGGATAAGGCGGAAGAAATGCTGCAGGCTAAAACATGGGCTGTTGTAGGGGCTACCGATAATCAGTCTAAATTCGGTTATAAGATTTTTAAATTTATGGTTGATCGAGGGTTTGATGTTTATCCCGTAAATCCTGGTATTAATGAAGTCTATGGGAAGATTTGTTATGAATCACTTTCAGCTCTTCCTGTCAAGGTCGATGCTGTTGACGTTGTCGTTGCGCCGCGAATCGGAGAACGGATTATGAAGGATTGCAGTGAATTAGGTATTCGCAATGTCTGGCTGCAACCTGGGGCTGATGCAGCTTCTGTGGTGCAAGTTGCGAAAGAATTGAACCTCACTGTTGTAACGGATTGTATTATGGTTCGTGGTAGAGTATGACGACAATGATGGAGAATAAAGTTGTGTGGATCGTGAGTGCCGTTTATTCATCAGCAGGGGAATTGTCTGATTATGAAATTGAAGAACTGGATTTAACGGATAAACCCATGAAAATCGTCCAGTTGATTACGGCAAAAATGGGTGCAGGTGTTTTCAATTCTTATGAAGAGGCTAAAGCGTGGGTAAGTGGTGAAGCACAATGTGAAGGCTGTAGTCAGGAGCAGTCTGATTGTAGTAAGTGTTCTTCTAGAAGGTTGTGTAAGAAGAATAACTGAAATGCATAATTATGTAATTTCAATGAAAAATATAATTTTTTCTCAGCAATATCTAGTTTTTTATTTTAACAAAGTAATCAGTGAAATTCTCCTGTAAAAGGACAAATGTTCTCTGATTACTTTGTTTTTTATAATAATATATTGTATACATGATGGAAATGTTACTACTTTACACTTGCGATGGCAGGAATTTGACACTCTATGTTGAACTTACAAAAGTGAGGAATATTACATGATATTTTTATTCGTGCATAAAATAAGAACATACTACAGAAATCCTCGGAAAGAATAAACGGAAAGGCAGGTTGGGGAATATGAAAAATAGGGGGATACCTCCTAAACAGGGGATGTATAATCCGGAGTTTGAGCATGATGCCTGTGGTATTGGCTTCGTAGCTAATTTAAAAGGAAAAAAATCGAAAACCATTCTTCATCAGGCTTTAACCGTTTTGCTCAATATGGAGCACCGCGGTGGTCAGGGAGCTGACCCAAATACAGGGGATGGTGCAGGGGTACTGTTACAAATATCCCATAAGTTTTTCAAACACGAATGCGAGTTCTTAAACATTGAGCTTCCTCCAGCTGGTTCTTACGGCGTGGGAATGCTTTTTTTACCGCCTGAACGTGTTTTAAGAGAAAATTGTGAAAAGTCACTCGAAAAGATTATTGCCGAACAAGGGCAAATTTTGCTTGGGTGGCGTGATGTTCCTTATGATGCATCTATTTTGAGTGAAACAGCCAAGTCCGTACAGCCCTTTTTGCGTCAGGTCTTTATTGCACCTGATCTAAAAACGCAACAAGACTTGAAAAATGACAACAAAGCATTTGAGCGAAAATTATTTATTATTCGTAAACGAGCTGAAAATGAAATTCGTCGTAATGGTGTTCCTGGTAATGAATATTTTTATTTCTCCAGTTTATCATCAACGACAATTGTATACAAGGGAATGCTGATGCCGAAACAGGTGGAGGAATTTTATCTCGATTTACGTCATCCGCTGATGGAAACAGCACTGGCACTCGTTCATTCTCGCTTTAGTACCAATACATTTCCAAGTTGGGAACGGGCCCATCCTTATCGCTACATTATGCATAATGGCGAGATTAATACACGCCGCGGTAACTTAAATTGGATGAAGGCCCGTGAAGCTTTGTGCGAATCGGAATTATTCGGTGATGATTTGAAGAAAATTTTGCCGATTATTGATGAAGATAACAGCGATTCCGGTATGTTTGATAATTGTCTGGAGTTTCTCAGCCTGTCTGGTCGTACCCTTCCCCATGCTGCCATGATGATGATCCCTGAACCCTGGTCGAATCATGAAAGTATGAGTGATGAGAAAAAAGCCTTTTTTGAATATCATAGCTGTATGATGGAACCTTGGGACGGTCCGGCTGCAGTTGCTTTTACAGACGGAAAAATTATCGGTGCTGTTTTAGACCGGAATGGTTTGCGTCCAGCCCGTTATTGTGTGACAAAGGATGGTATGATTGTCATGGCCTCCGAAGTGGGGGTCTTGGATATTCCAGCGGAAGACATTATTGTGAAGGAACGGCTGCGTCCAGGCCGGATGCTTTTGGTCGATACTGAGATGGGGCGCATTGTGACGGATGAAGAAATAAAAAATCGTGTTGTTAATCAGCATCCTTATCGTAAGTGGCTTGATGAAAACATGCTTAATTTGTCTGAACTTCCTACCGGAAGCAAGGTACCTGATGTTAGCCACGCCACTGTGACGATGCAGCAGCAGACTTTTGGCTATACATTTGAAGAACTTCGGAAATTATTCCGTCCCATGGCGAAAGATGGTATTGATCCGATTGGTTCCATGGGCATTGATACGCCTCTTGCTGTATTATCAGGACAGCCACAACTCTTTTATAATTATTTCAAACAATTGTTTGCACAAGTGACAAATCCGCCAATTGATGGGTTGCGTGAAGCCATTGTGACGGCTACCGGAACGGCTATTGGACCGGAAAAAAATCTCATTGATCCCCAGCCTGATAGTTGTCGGCAAATTCGGGTCGCTACGCCCATATTAAGCAATGATGAACTGGCGAAGCTGCGCGATATTGATGAAGAAGGTTTTAAAGCTGTTACGCTTCCGATGATTTATCCGGTGAAGGAAGGCGGCGAAGGATTGAAGTCTGCTTTAGATGCCTTGTGTCGTCGTTCTGATGAAGAAATTCTCGCGGGCAATAATCTGCTTATTTTGTCTGACCGCGGTGTTGATGCCGAACATGCACCTATTCCGGCTCTGCTTGCTGTGGCTTGTTTGCAGCATCATATGGTGAAGCAGAAAACGCGCCTCAAAGCCAGCATGCTTGTCGAGACAGGCGAACCACGGGAAGTTCATCATTTTGCTCTGCTTCTTGGTTATGGTGCCGCAGGGATTAATCCTTATTTGGCTTTTGAAACGATTGAAGACATGATTAAGCAAAAGATGTTAACAGATATTTCGTGCGATAAAGCCATTCGAAATTATATTAAGGCCGTTACAAAAGGGATTATTAAAGTTGTGTCCAAAATGGGTATTTCTACGATTTCCAGTTATCGTGGTGCGCAAATTTTTGAAGCGATTGGCATTTCGCAAGATGTCATTGATCACTATTTTATTTCGACACCGTCACGCATTGGCGGTATTGGTTTACATGAAATTGCCAAAGAGGCGGCAGCGAGACATGATCGAGCTTTTTCTCAGCAGCCTGGTCGCGACAAGACGCTTGACAGTGGTTCATCGCATCAATGGCGTCATAACGGGGAAGAACATTTGTTTAATCCACAGACAATTACTTTGCTTCAAGAGTCTTGCCGTAAGGGCGATTATGATTTATTCCATCAGTACACTAAGCTGATTGATGATAGCGCAACTTATACGACACTACGGGGACTCTTACAGTTTAAAACGGATCGTACACCTGTACCGCTTGATGAAGTGGAATCAGTTGAATCGATTTGTCACCGTTTTAAGACAGGCGCCATGAGTTATGGATCCTTGAGTCAGGAAGCTCATGAATGTTTAGCTATTGCGATGAATCGCATTGGTGGGAAGAGTAATACAGGCGAAGGTGGCGAAAATCCGGCACGCTATCACGTGGATGCCAATGGCGACAGCAGACGCAGTGCCATTAAGCAGGTAGCTTCAGGTCGTTTTGGTGTGACAAGTGAATATCTTGTGAGTGCCGATGAAATTCAAATTAAGATGGCTCAGGGGGCGAAACCGGGTGAAGGCGGACAGCTACCCGGTCGCAAGGTTTATCCTTGGATTGCTGAGGTTCGCGGTACAACGGCTGGTGTCGGTCTTATTTCTCCTCCACCACATCATGATATTTATTCGATTGAAGATTTGGCAGAACTCATTTATGATCTGAAAAATGCTAATCCTAACGCTCGCATTACTGTGAAGCTTGTATCTGAAGTGGGCGTAGGTACTATTGCGGCGGGTGTGGCTAAAGCCCGTGCTGATGGTGTTTTAATCAGTGGTTATGATGGTGGGACAGGTGCATCGCCACGCACAAGCATTCAGCATACGGGCTTGCCATGGGAATTGGGTCTGGCTGAAACGCATCAGACACTTTTGCTTAATCAATTGCGGGATCGTATTGTTGTTGAAACAGATGGAAAACTGATGACTGGCCGTGATGTTGTTGTGGCAACGCTGCTAGGGGCAGAAGAATTTGGTTTTGCTACGGCTCCGCTTGTTACGTTGGGGTGTGTCATGATGCGGGTTTGTAATCTCGATACTTGTCCTGTCGGTGTTGCAACGCAGAATCCGGCACTCCGCAAGAATTTTTCCGGAAAACCTGAGTATGTTGTGAATTTTATGCACTATATTGCGCAGCAAGTTAGAGAATGGATGGCAGTGCTTGGGTTTAGGACTATCAATGAAATGGTGGGTCACACAGAGGTTTTGGAACCGAAGTCTGATGTTTCTCATTGGAAAGCTCAAACCGTTGACTTGTCAGCCTTGTTATATCAACCGGAAGTACCGGATGGTTCCACTCTTTATTGTTCACAAACGCAAAATCATGGTCTGGGAAAATCCATGGATCGACGGCTTTTGGAACATATCTGTAAACCCGCTGTGGAACGCAAGGAAAAAGTTGCCATGAGTTTGCCTATTTTTAATACGGATCGTGTTGTAGGCACATTAGTTGGCAGTGAAATTACCAAGCGATATGGGTCTCAAGGTCTTGATGAAGACACGATTTGTCTGAAATTTACCGGTTCTGCTGGTCAGAGTTTTGGAGCTTTTCTCCCGAAAGGCATGACATTGACCCTTGAGGGTGACTCGAATGATCATGTGGGCAAGGGACTTTCCGGCGGAAAAATTATTGTCTATCCTTCGACAGAAGCAGTTTTCCGACCGGAAAAAAATATTATTATTGGGAATGTCGCTCTCTATGGTGGGACTGCGGGTGAAGCCTTTATTCGGGGTGTGGCTGGCGAACGCTTTGGCGTACGTAACAGCGGCGTCAATGCTGTTGTTGAAGGAGTGGGCGATCACGGCTGTGAGTATATGACAGGTGGCCGGGTTGTTATTGTGGGAAAAACAGGACGTAATTTTGCTGCCGGCATGTCAGGCGGAATTGCCTTTGTCTATGATGAAGATGGTAGTTTGCCTGTCAGAACCAATCAGGAAATGGTGCTGTTAGAAAGCCTGGAAATGGATGATGAAATTGAGTTCGTGAAAGAAATGCTTGCCAAACATGTAAAATATACGGGTAGTGATGTGGCGAGAGCCTTGCTGACCAATTGGTATTCAGCGCGTCAGCGGTTTGTTCGCGTCATTCCGAAAGATTATAAGCGTATTTTAGAAGGAATTAACCGGTTCCGTCGTAAAGGATTGTCAGAATCAGCTGCTGTTATGCATGTGTTTGAAGAAAATCGCCATGAACAGGCGCGTGTGGGCGGAAATTAAGGAAACTGACTGAAGAAATGGGGGAAAACCATGGGAAAATCAACAGGCTTTATTGAATATGAAAGTGAACACCAGGCCGACCGTCCGCCCCTGGAGCGAGTACAAGATTGGAAAGAATTTCATTGCTCCATGCCAGAAGAAAAGCTTCAAGTGCAGGCCAGCCGCTGTATGGAATGCGGAACACCTTTTTGTCATACGGGGTTGATGATAAATGGCATGGTTTCAGGATGTCCGCTTCATAACCTGATGCCGGAGTGGAATGATCTTGTTTATTCTGGTCTGTGGCAAGAGGCTTTGGGACGTTTGCAAAAAACGAATAGTTTTCCGGAATTTACCGGACGTGTCTGCCCCGCTCCTTGTGAAGGAGCGTGTACGGCAGGTCTCGCAACAGATCCTGTAACAATTAAGAACATTGAATGCACAGTGGTTGATAAAGGCTTTGATGAAGGCTGGATTGAGCCTCAGTTGCCAACAAAACGTACAGGTAAGAAGGTCGCTGTTGTTGGTTCAGGTCCTTCGGGTCTGGCTTGTGCCGCTCAGCTTAATCGAGCGGGTCATAGTGTCACCGTTTTTGAACGAGCTGACAGGGTGGGGGGGTTGCTGATGTACGGCATTCCCAATATGAAACTCGACAAACGCGTTGTAGAGCGTCGTGTTAAGCTCATGAAAGATGAGGGTGTTATTTTCGAAACAGATACTGAAGTTGGCGTAAATTATGCAGGAGAAAAACTGCTCAACGATTTTGATGCTGCTGTATTATGTGGTGGAGCTACGGTGCCTCGTGATTTGCCTATTGAGGGACGGGAATTAAAAGGTGTTCATTTTGCCATGGACTTTTTACGGGCCAATACGAAAAGTTTGCTTGATTCGAATCTTGCGGATCATCAGTATATTTCGGCAGCAGGCAAGGATGTACTTGTCATTGGTGGCGGTGACACGGGGACGGACTGTGTGGGAACGGCTCTGCGTCACGGTTGTCGTAGCGTTCATCAACTCGAAATTATGCCGCAGTTGCCGTTGGAACGGAGCGATGGAAATCCTTGGCCACAGTTTCCACGTGTATATAAAGTGGATTATGGCCAAGAGGAAGCAGCCCAGCGTTTTGGTGCTGATCCCCGTAGCTATTTAGTGACAGCTAAACGGTTTGTAGGTGATGACAAGGGACAATTGAAAGAAGTTCATACAGTTCAGGTGGAATGGGTTAAGAATGACCGCGGACAATTTTGTCCTCAGGAAATTTCTGGAAGTGAAAAAATATGGCCTGTTCAGCTTGTGCTGCTTGCCATGGGCTTCTTAGGTCCAGAGGATACCCTATTAAAGCAGTTAAATATTGAACAAGACGGACGGTCTAATGTTAAGGCCGAATATGGTCAGTTCGCGACGAATATTCCTGGCATTTTTGCTGCAGGTGATATGCGTCGTGGCCAGAGCCTTGTGGTGTGGGCTATTCATGAAGGTCGTAGTGCAGCCCGCGAATGCGACAAGTTCTTAATGGGACAGACGCAGCTCGTGTAAATGGAAAAATTTGATATAAAAAAGGATTGGACTTCATTTAAATGAAGTCCAATCCTTTTTTTGTGATATAAGAATATATACTATTTCTTATGTATTGCTAACTCTCCAACATTCTACTTGATTTTCACTTATAGCAACGAGATTCCTATGCTTACTGAGTGTTGAAAGACCGATACCGTTTATTTTGTTGCAAAATCAAGTAAATTCATGAGCATGTCGATGGAATCTGGCATCACTGTTGAGAATACGAGCAAAATAGTCAGAATAATTAAGACCCAGGTGAATATCCAGGATACGATGCTGTACCAGGGGGAATTAGCGAAAGAACCCATAATATTTTTGTCATTGGCAATAAGTACCATAAAGATTAAAATAGGCGGTAATAAAATTCCATTGATGACTTGTGATGTTAGCATAATTTGATAAAGAGAGACGTCCGGCCACAATACCAGTGCAGCCCCTAGAATAATGAGAGCTGTATATAGTCCGAAGAATACAGGCGCTTCTTCTTGGGTCTTACTAATGCCCCGCTCAAAACCAAAGGCCTCACAGACGGCATAAGCTGTACTTAAGGGAAGAATAAAGGCGGCCAGCATGGAAGCGCCGAGGAGCCCAAAAGAAAAGAGCATACTGGCATATTTTCCAGCTAGTGGTGCTAAGGCAAGGGCGGCATCCCCCGCCGTTTCAATGGAAATCTGGTTGGCGTAGAGAGTAGCTGCTGTGGCTACAATGATAAAGAAGGCGATGAGCCACGTAAAGAAGGCGCCGATCATGACATCCCAGAAGGTAAAATGGTAATCTTTGGCTGTAATTCCTTTGTCAACGACTGAGGCTTGCACATAAAACTGTCCCCACGGTGTAATGGTTGTACCAATGACACCGATGGCCATAAGCAAGAAATCAGCATCATGGAAAAAAGTAGGTGTTACAGAAGCAAGTAATACTTCTTTCCAAGGTGGATCTACTATGACTCCTGAGATGATGTAGCTTAAAAAGGTTACGCAGAGGAGCAAGAATATTTTTTCAATTCGGTTATAGTTTGCCTTGAGTACGAGCCACCAAATTAATAGGGACATGATGGGAACAGATAAATACTTGCTGATACCGAAGATCTCAAAGCTTGTAGCAATACCGGAAAATTCTGAGGCTGTTGTACCAATATTGGCAATCAAGAGTACAACCATGGCGAAAAGGGTCCATTTTACGCCGAAGCGTTCACGAATTAAATCGGATAAGCCGCGTCCCGTGACAACACCTGTGCGAGCGGAAATTTCTTGCGCAATAGCTAGGCAAATACTGCTAATAAACATCGTAAAGAGCAGTCCATAGCCATATTTGGCACCGGCGGCGGCATAAGTTGCAATGCCGCCAGCATCATTATCAGCGAAAGCTGTCACAATACCGGGGCCAATGACTGAAAAAAATAGTCCTAGCTGTGCAAATTTATTTTTAAAAAAGTTCAAGTTTATCGCCTCCGTCCGGCTTTATCGCTTAACATAAACAAAGAATAGGTATCTGTTATATTGCGTTCAGGCATTAAGACATCCAGTACATCATCGACGGTGACAATACCTAACAGTTCACGTTGCTTATTTGTAACAGGAACGGCTAAAAGACCATATTTATTGATGACATCAGCTACGCGGCGATAGTCATCAAATTCATCTACAGCAGCCACTTTGCGGTGCATAATTTCAGGTAAAGGGGTTTGGGGATCGGCAACAATTAATTCGCGTAAGGAAAATACTCCGAGTAATTGCTCATGCTCATTAATGACATATAAGTAATAAATTGTTTCAGCTTCAGCAGCTTGTTGACGTAACTGAATAATGGCTTGTTCAGCAGTGAGTTGTGGCGAAAAGGCAATGAATTCTGTTGTCATGAGTGCACCTGCAATGCCTTCGTCATACTGCATGAGTTCACGAACATCTTCAGCATCGTCTGTTTCCATTAATTTTAGCAGTTCTTCTGATTTCTCTGTGGACATTTCACTTAAGATATTAGCTACTTCATCAGGTGGCATTTCTTCTAATATATCAGAGGCGCGCTCTTGATCCATTTGCTCAATAATATCAACCTGCGTATCAAGGTCTACTTCAGCTAGTGTATCGACAGCAAGCCGTGAATCCAGATTTTGAATAAAACTTACGCGGTGTTTGTGACCCATTTCTTCTAAAAGATCGGCAATATCCGCTGGATGCAGTTCATTGAGTTGTTGTTTTTCTCGACTGAGTTGTAAATCGGAATTCCAGTTTTCCAAGGGCTTCATGTACTGTAAGCCTAATAAATTTTGTTTGCAATGTTTTACTAAACATTCACAGCCCAGTCGTCTGAATAATCCCCTTATGCCAATGTCAACGGCAACTAAAATTAAGGAACGATGAGTTTTCTGTCCAATAAAGGAGAGGCAAATATCATTGACTCGTACCATGCGTGAGCCTTTTAAATCAATAATTTGTTTGTCAAGCAGCCATTTACTAATATAAATGGCATTGTCTTTAAGTGGAATATTTTTATCCGTTTTTAAGTCGCTGACTAAGTGTACACCGTGATCATCTAAAGTAGCTATTTCATCAATGGGGATCAGATTATGCACTTTTCGTGCGTATTTTATACCAATGACTTGGGGATAGGCACCTTTCCAACGGACAGCCATATCTTTGACTTGGCCAACTTTGCGTTGTGACGCGTCATAAATTGGCTTATTCAATAGTCGGCTGAAATATAACTCACCCAATAACTTTACCTCATTCACTTTTGTCCGCCTCCCCATATTTAGCAAATGCCTATTTGTACGGCTACATAACAACTAGGATAATCACTAAATGAATTTTACGCAGATTTGCGCCATGATTCTTCATCTGAAGACCAAGATGTATAAACTGCAATTCTAATGCTACAATCTAACCTTTAGTCTGTCAACCAACTTTTCAGGATATTCCTTGTTATCACCTAATGATCATGAAAAATTAACAAAACTTGCCGTTCACGCCTTTCACTATGCAGGCATAGATTATTTTAGTAGGTACGAGAGGAGGAGCAGGCATGGATTTTCTATCTGTTATATTACTAGCAATTTCTTCTAATTTGGATAATTTAGGTGTGGGTATTTCCTATGGCACGCGTCAAGTAAAAATTCCTTGGAAGGTGAATTTAATCATTGCATTGATGACAAGTGTTGGTACAATGCTATCCATGACATTTGGTTCATACATAGCAGATTCTTTAAATCCAACTTTCTCCAGTGCCATGGGTTCATTAATTATTATGGGAGCTGGCGGATGGGTCATTTTTCTTGATCGTCATCACGGTCGATTAGGGAGAGATCGTGGTCCTGTCTCTATATACGATGTGCCGCAATCGATTGTGAGGGTGTTAGATTTTTTAAAAGAACCATTGCGGGCTGATCTAGATGCCTCAGGAACACTGAGTCTTTATGAAGGCTCTTTGCTTGGTTTGGCTTTGACGATCAATAATGTTTCGAGTGGTGTAGGCGCAGGCATGGCTGGTGTAAACGCGATGTTTACAACAATGATTGTTTTTATACTTAGTATTGTCATGTTATCAGGGGGGCTTTTGCTTGGTTCCAGTTTTGCTGCACGTTGGCTGGGTGATAAGGCTGGACTTGTAGGAGGTTTTTTACTTATTTTTATTGGATTATTTGAATTTCTCCATTAGTTCATGAATAGATAAAACGCTGAATTTCATTGTAACAAAGGAAAAATATTTGTCATGCAGAATTTAATAATAGCATAAGTTGGTTAAATTAGCTGAGGGATGACAGCAATGTGTTGATAGTTGCCGAGCTTTTTAATACTCTACAATTATTAGGGCTAGATTTCTATAGTAGGGTTCTTTGTCTATTGAAGTTGGACAAGTTCTATTTAAGCAGCTATAGTGTTTTTTGCTTCTTTTAATACGGGTGTAGGTATTAAAGAAAGTATGAGCAAGAGGAATGGAAGGACGATATTGTGCGAAAACTTTTGATTTTAATTCTTCTCTGGTGCGGCGTGAACTCGGCTGGAGAACTTTTAATTAAACTAGGTACGGGATCTTTAATGGACCCACAAACGCCTCAGGAACTCTGGACTTGGATTTGGCAGGTCATACGTAGTCCTCTGATTATGGCGGGCGTAATTGTAAGTGCTTTTGATCTCTTGCTATGGATCTTTATTCTTAAAAGCGGAGATCTTAGTGTTGTTGTACCACTTACATCATTGAACTATATCTTTGCTCTTGCTGTTGGCTGTATTATTTTCCACGAGGCTTTTACAGTTTCACGTGTCGTGGGAATTTTACTTATTTGTGGTGGTACGTATTTTTTGAGTCGTTAGCTTTACACTTTCAAAGAAAAAATGCGTATCACATAAGTGGTACGCATTTGCTCATTTTAGCAGTAAAAATTTATTTTTCCGGACTGACTTCGATTAGTAAGTCGCCGGTTTGAATGGCATCTCCGTCAGCAGCATGAACTTCTTTTACAAAGCCATCAAAGGGTGCCTGAATGGTTGTTTCCATTTTCATGGCTTCTGTTACCATGAGAGGTTCGCCCTTTTTAATTCGAGCGCCTTTGGTTACTAATGCTTTTACAACTGTTCCTGACATAGTTGCTCCCAGATGGCCAGGATTATCTTGTTCGGCTTTTTTGTTGGTAATGACCGTTGTTTTGAGGTTGTTATCTTTAATAATGACTTGGCGGGGCAGGCCATTGAGTTCAAAATTGACAGCGCGTGTACCCTCGGGACGAGGAGCTCCTACAGATAATAGTTTAATGACAAGTGTTTTTCCTTCTTCAATATCTACTCTGATTTCTTCACGCGGGACAAGCCCATAAAAAAAGGTTGGCGTATTGAGCAGTGAAATATCACCATATTTTTTCACAAAGTTTTGATAGGCGAGAAATACTTTGGGGTAAAGGGCGTAGGAGAGGAGATCTTCACAGTTAATCTGCCGTTCTAGCGCATTTTTCAATATGCCTTGGGCACGATCAAAATTAAAGGCTTCCATTAACTCGCTTGGACGTTTGGTAAAGGGCTTTTTGCCGTGTAAGATAATGCGTTGTAGTTCTTTTGGGAATCCTTGATAGGGCTGCCCAAGTTGTCCTTCAAAAAATTCCACGACGGAGTCTGGAAAATCCAGTGTTTCTCCTTGATCATAGAGATCATCTTCTGTAAGACGATTTTGGACCATATAGAGGGCCATATCGCCCACTACTTTTGATGAAGGCGTTACTTTAATAATATCGCCAAACATCTGATTTACTTGACTGTACATAGTTTGTACTTCTGTCCAGCGACTGCCAAGTCCGACAGCTTTAGCTTGTTGTTTGAGATTGCTGTATTGGCCGCCTGGCATTTCATGGTCATAAATTTCAGCGTTAGAGGATAACATATGGGACTCGAAATTTTGGTAAAAAGTTCGTACATCTTCCCAATAATGGGAGAGTTCGTTGAGTCCGTTGATGTCTACTTTTGGCTGACGTGGATGACCAGATAGGGCATGAAATAAACTGTTGACACTTGGCTGTGATGTCATGCCAGCCAAGGCGGACAGGCTGGTATCGATAATATCGACACCGGCATCAATGGCACGGGCGTAAGTATAGATACCATTGCCGCTTGTGTCATGTGTGTGAAGATGAATAGGAATGGTTACGGCGTCTTTCAGGGCCGAGACGAGGCCGTAGGCAGCTTCTGGCTTCAGTAGGCCTGCCATGTCCTTGATGCAAAGAATATGGGCACCGGCTTGTTCTAATTCTTTTGCCATGCGGACGTAATACTGAAGGTCATATTTGGTGCGTGACTGATCTAAAATATCGCCTGTATAGCATAGTGCCGCTTCGGCGACTTTGCCTGTTTCACACACACAATCAATGGCCACTTTCATGCCTTCCAGCCAATTGAGACTGTCAAAAATCCGAAATACATCCATACCTGCTTCCGCTGATTTGGTGACGAATTTTTTGATCACATTATCAGGGTAATTCTTATAACCGACAGCATTTGAGGCGCGTAGCAGCATTTGAAATAAAATATTCGGGCACTTTTCTCTGAGTAAGCTTAGCCGTTCCCATGGATCTTCTTTTAAGAAGCGTAGGGCCACATCAAATGTAGCGCCGCCCCACATCTCAAGTGAAAAGTAATCAGCCATGACTTTTGCTGTGGGATCCATGATTTTCAGCATATCGGCTGTGCGGATTCGAGTAGCGAGCAGTGACTGATGGCCATCACGCATGGTTGTGTCAGTAAGCAGAACAGAAGGCTGCTCTTTGATCCATTTCACTAGGCCATCAGGACCTTGACTGTCAAGAATCTGCTTGGTGCCTTGAGAAATTTTGTTTGGAATGGTTCTGGGAAACCGCGGAATGGTGAAGGATGGTTTTGTTTTATTGATCATGCCATCATAACCGTTTACTGTAATGTTTCCAATATAGCTTAGTAGTTTAGTACCCCGGTCTTGTGGAGTGAGGAAAATAAATAGCTCTGGCGATGTATCAATAAAGGAGGTGTCATAGGTTCCATGAAGAAATTGATCGTGTTTGACGACATTTTCCAAAAAGGAAATATTTGTTTTAATACCACGAATTCGAAATTCACCTAAGCCACGCAGCATTTTAGCAATGGCGCTTTTGTGTGTGAGTCCCCACGTAGAAAGTTTGACAAGCAGGGAATCATAAAATGGCGTAATCACTGAGCCTTGGAAGGCATTGCCTGCATCAAGGCGGATGCCAAACCCGCCGCCGCTGCGATAAGCCATGACTTTTCCTGTGTCAGGTAAAAAATTATTCGCCGGATCTTCGGTAGTGATGCGGCACTGAATGGCATGACCATTGCAAAGAATCTTTTCTTGCTCAGGAATGCCGACTTCTTCATCATGGAGGGAATGACCTTCGGCAATTAAAATTTGGGACTGAATGATGTCGATACCTGTAATCTGTTCTGTAATGGTGTGCTCCACTTGAACACGGGGATTGACTTCAATAAAATAAAATTTGTGATCCGGTGTAACGAGAAATTCTACCGTGCCTGCACTGATATAACCGACATTTTTCATTAATTTTACGGCTGCTGCACAAATTTCAAGACGCAGTTCTTCAGGTAAGGATAAGGACGGGGCAATTTCTACGACTTTCTGGTGACGGCGTTGTACTGAGCAGTCTCTTTCATATAAATGGACAAGATTACCGTAGGTATCGCCTAGTACTTGGACTTCGATGTGTTTAGGATGTTCGAGCAGTTTTTCCACATAGATTTCATCATTGCCAAAGGAAGTTTTGGCTTCCGACTTAGCTCGCTGAACGGCTTCAGTCAGGGAGGCTGTTGTGCGGACAATGCGCATGCCGCGGCCGCCACCACCTGAAGAGGCTTTAATAATGATAGGATAGCCGAATTCGTCTACAAAACTTTTTAATTCTTCAAGTGTGTTTATCGGACCTTCACTGCCCGGAATTACGGGGATGCCTGCGGCTAGTGCCTGTTGGCGGGCGTTGATTTTATCGCCAAACATATGCAAATGGCGTGTTTTTGGTCCAATGAAGATAAGACCTTCTTCTTCACAGCGCTGGGCAAGTAGGCTGTTCTCTGATAAAAAGCCATAGCCAGGATGAATGGCATCGACACCATGCTCTTTGGCGATTGTTAAAATGCTCTCAATATCAAGGTAAGCTTCAGTCGGTTTCTTTCCTGCCCCGACCAGATAGGCTTCATCGGCTTTGTAACGGTGCAAAGAAAAAATGTCTTCTTTAGAATAAATGGCGACCGTTCGAATATTGAGTTCACTACAGGCCCGAAAAACACGAATGGCAATTTCCCCTCGATTGGCAACTAAAACGGTTTTAATTCTACTCAATTTGATTCCCCCTGCTTTTATGCGCAAAATTTAATAAAATCGGTCTTTAGGCAATGTTCCGCTTTAGCTGAACAAGTTCATTGTTACACTAATTGTTACGTTATCATATATTTTATTCTGTTACAAGGCACTAGGCGTAAACATACTGTATTCATGATCCGTGCAAAAATTTGTTCAATTGACTTTCTTCGTATCACTCTTTACACTAACAGTAGAAATGTGAGAATTTCAGGAGGATAGGAAAATGGGAAAAATTCAAAAAGATCGTAGCGATTCGGAGATGTTTGCTAATTGGCAGGAAGACTCATCGTTTGAAAATATGGTCGATGGACAGACGGAATCACACCCGGTTCAGCGAGGTGTGAAATCCGATGAAAAGGGTGTTCAGTCATTTTTTACACCTGAGTTGAAAGAAGAAATTGGCAAAGCTTTGTTGGAACTGAAAGTCAATTTGTATAAGCAGGGCATTGTGGATTTTAAGTTAACAACAACTGTCAAAGATCAGCAAATTATTTTGACAGCAATGCCCAAAAAGGCTATAAAAAAATAAAGATTCTTGTTTCTGAAAACGAAATACAATGTACCAATAATGCATAGAAAGAAGCTAGGATGGCGTAAGAACGCGAAAATTCTAGCTTTTCTTATAAATATAAGAAAGTAAATTTTTAGCTCTTAAGAGTTTTTATAGATCGTAGGTCGATATTGGGAGTAGATGTAACTCGTTTTGATTTTTAATTTTTGTTCGGAATGATATAATGATTACAAATTGAGTGATAATTATAGTTAGGAAAGAAGTTGAGATGATGATCGGTGTCAGCAAACTATTATGTGATACGCAAAACTATGGTGATAGTCTGAGGTATTCATCGGCATCAAAGGGGCAGATTCATGGGACTGCTAAGGGAATTGGACCTGTTATTGCCTGGAATATTACGCGAACTTGCAATTTAAAATGTCTTCACTGCTATTCCGATTCAGATGCCCAGTTATATAATGGCGAGTTGTCTACAATTGAAGCTCTTCGGTTTATTGATGATTGTGCGGTATTTAAGGTACCTGTCTTACTATTTTCTGGTGGTGAACCGCTGATTCGACCGGATGTATTTGAACTTGTACAGCATGCGAAGAAACAAGGGATTCGCGTGACTTTTTCTACCAATGGGACACTGATTGATCGAGACATGGCGCAGAAAATAAAAGATCTTGGCGTAGGTTATGTCGGCATTAGCTTGGATGGACTTGGCAAAGCTAATGATGATTTTCGCGGCAAGATAGGTGCCTTCGAACAGGCTCTTAGTGGAATTCGTCACTGTTTGGCTGTAGGACAGCGAGTGGGACTGCGCTTTACGATCAATCGCTATAATTACGGAGATTTAGAAAACATTTTTGATTTAATTAAAGAGGAACAAATTCCACGCGTCTGTTTTTATCATCTCGTTTATTCTGGCAGGGCTGCTCATATGATGGAGAATGATGTGAGTCATGATGAATCACGGGCAGCTCTTGATTTGATTATGGAAAAAACGGTGGAATTCGGGTCGGCCTGTGAGATCTTGACTGTCGATAATCATGCGGATATTGTTTATCTCTATTTACGACAATTGAAGAAAGATCCCCTTCGGGCGGCGAAAATATGGGAATTGATGAATCGCAACGGGGGAAATCGTTCAGGTATTGCTTTTGCTAATGTCGACCCACTAGGCAATGTTCATCCTGATCAATTTACTCAAAATTATATTTTGGGCAATGTCCGTGAGCGCCCGTTTGGTGAAATATGGACGGATATGTCCCAACCTGTTCTTTCTGGTCTTAAACATCGTCAGTCCTTACTAAAAGGACGCTGTAGTCAGTGCAAATGGCTATCTGTTTGTAATGGAAATTTTCGTTCACGGGCTGAAGCTGTAACAGGCGACTTTTGGGGATCCGATCCAGCCTGCTATTTGACGGATGAAGAAATAGGCATTGATTAAGGGAAGGGGGCTTTAGGATAGATGGAAGAAGAGCATCAAGAAAATCATTTCACTGCTTCTGAACTTGTCAAAGATATTGTCCTTGGTATGTCCGATGGACTTACGGTACCTTTTGCTCTTGCTGCCGGACTATCCGGTGCCGTGGCTGTTACGGGTATTGTCGTGACGGCTGGCCTGGCTGAAATTGCTGCCGGTTCTATTTCTATGGGCCTTGGCGGTTATTTGGCAGCCCGCGGGGAAGGTGAACACTATGCGAGTGAACGTCTGCGCGAGCAACATGAGACAAAGTATCGGTTGGCTGATGAAGAACAGGAAATTATCGACTTATTCAGTTCCTATACTATTTCGTCTGAAACGAGTCGGTCTGTTGTGATGGAACTCAGGAAGAATCCTGAAGTTATGGTTGACTTTATGATGAAGTTTGAATTGGGATTGGAAGAACCAGACCCAAAGCGGGCTGTAAAAAGTGCAGCAACCATTGCCGGATCTTACGCAGCAAGCGGTGTCATCCCCCTGCTGCCTTATATGATTCTTGATAGCGGCCAGGAGGCTTTAAAGTTTTCCGTTGTTGTGACGCTTATGGCATTATTTGTATTCGGTTATATTAAAGGGCGTTTTGTGGGAAATAAACCCTGGAGTAGTGCTGCTCAAACGACCTTTATTGGTGGTGTTGCTGCTAGTGCCGCCTATTTTTTAGCGAAGCTCTTTACAGCGTAACAAAAAAAGTATTGACAAAGATAAACGTAAAGGTTACACTGATTTTAGATTACAAATTAATTAAAAACTGTGAGCAGGACGAGTAAAAATGTAAACTTTGGAACAGCGAGCCGGTGACCGAGTCTTCTCGGAGGTGTAATGATCGGACCAAAGAGCACTTTGAATGGACCCGCGAGTGTTCCCCGAAAGCGTAGGCAAGTAGGCGGAAACGGTTGCACCCGTTATCAGGCTAGAGTATCGGATTTTTATCCCGTACTTGAAAATGAGGAAAAGCTTCGGGCTTTTCGAATTAGGGTGGTACAGCGAATCATTTTCGCCCCTTGTGAGGGTGAAGAATGATTCTTTTTATTTTGTTAAATTCATAATTAAAGCTGTGATCAGGACGAGTAAATAGGTGAATGCTGGATCAGCGAGTCGGTGACCGAGTAACCTCGGAGGTGTGATGACCGGCCTAGCGAACTTATGGAATGGACCTGTGAGTGTTCTCCGAAAGCATATGCAAGTAGGCGGAACCGGTTGCCTCCGTTAACAGGCTAGGGTATCGGACTTTTTGTCCCGTACTTGAAATGAGGGAAAGCCTTTGGTTTTCCAAATTAGGGTGGTACAGCGAAGCATTTCGCCCCTTTCAGGGGTTGAAATGCTTCTTTTTATTTTTAGGAGGCGAGGGTTATGTTTAAGAGTTTTCTAGGTAGAGTTGTTGCAGGTGAAGATCTTTCGCGCGCCGAGGCGCAGCAGGCGATGCTTACCATCATGTCTGGGCAGGCGAGCACGGCCCAAATAGGTGCCTTTTTGGCGGCACTGCGCATGAAGGGAGAAACAAGTACTGAGATAGCTGGATTTGCCGAGACGATGCGTAATCAGGCCGAACCCCTCGATTGTAGCGGCGATTTGCTTGATACGTGTGGCACAGGGGGCGATCAGGCCGGAACGTTTAACATTTCCACAACAACGGCTTTTGTATTAGCGGGTGCTGGAGTAAGGATTGCTAAACATGGCAATCGGGGTGTATCAAGCTCCTGCGGCAGTGCCGATGTGCTGGCGGCCTTAGGCGTAGCCGTCGATTTAGCGCCAGATGTTGTGGCTCAGGCCATTCGGGAGATTCATATGGGATTTTTGTATGCTCCTACTTTTCATAAAGCCATGAAATATGCTGCCGGACCGCGCAAAGAATTGGGTTTTCGCACGGTGTTTAATTTATTAGGCCCCTTAACGAATCCTGCCAAGGCCAATCGCCAAATTTTAGGCGTTTATAACAAGGATTTGACGCAAAAAACGGCAGAAGCTTTGGTCGCATTGGGTGTGAAACGGGCTATGGTTGTGCACAGCCACGATGGATTAGATGAAATATCGACGCAGGCTCCGACACAAGTTGCTGAGGTGAATCAAGGAGCAATCACGACCTATGTGATTGACCCTGCTGATTATGGCTTTACTGTAGGCGAAAAGGACGTTTACCAGGGCGGAACAGCTGAAGAAAATGCGAAAATTACCTTGGCTATTTTGCAGGGACAGCCGGGTTTTAAACGAGATGTTGTTCTCCTGAATGCGGCGGCAGGTCTGGTTGTAGCCGATCAGGCAAACAATCTTGCCGATGGTTTGGTCGTGGCTGCACATAGCATTGATAGCGGGGCAGCCCTGGGAAAATTGGAAGAACTCAAAGTCTTTAGCCAAAAGTGTCAAGCAGGTTTACAATGATTGTAAAAATTTGTGGTATTACATCCTTGGAGGCAGCAGTAATTGCTGAGAAAATGGGTGCTGATCTCATTGGTTTTGTTTTTGCTCCCAGTCGACGGAAAATTTCAGTCAGTCAGGCGGCAAGGATCGCTCAGTCAGTTTCGAAAGTTGGTAAAGTGGGTGTTTTCGTGAATAGCCCCTTGGCAGAGGTTCAGGAAATTGCTGAAGTATGTAAGCTCGATTTTGTGCAATTGCATGGGGAAGAATCACCTGATTATTGTCGGGACGTGGGCATTCCTATAATCAAGGCTTTTCAAGTGGGGGAGAATTTTGATGTTTCTCAAATTGCCGATTATGATGTGGAGCGAATTTTGCTAGATACACTTGTTGCTGACCAAGTTGGCGGAACAGGGAAAGTTTTTGATTGGCAGCAGGGAGCGGCTCTCATCGCTCAGATTCGGCAACCTGTTCTTGTTGCCGGAGGATTGACGTCCGGCAATGTGGGGCAAGCGATTCGCCTGATGAAGCCGCAAGGCGTTGATGTATCAGGCGGCGTGGAAACAGGCGGCCGCAAAGATAGCGAGAAGATTCGGCAGTTTGTTCAGGCCGTTCGGCAAAGTGAAGGAGTTGTTTAAAGATGCTGAAACACATTGTTCAGGAAAAATATGCCCAGGTACAAAGGGACAAGGAACAGCGGCCGCTAGCCGAGCTTATGGAAGTTCTCGAACAGGGTACATTTGCTTTTAGTCGGGCGTTAAGGGGGACGGACTGGGCGCTGATTGCCGAATGTAAGCTGGCATCACCTGCCAAAGGGCGCTTATGTACGAAGCACTCTGTGCCGGAATTAGCACAGATTTATGAGCAAAACGGTGCTAGAGCCTTATCTGTTCATACAGACCCGCATTTTTGCGGCAAGCTGGCTGATCTTGCCGACGTTCGCGCCGTCAGCAGCTTGCCGATTTTGCGCAAAGATTTTATGATTGATCCTTATCAAATTTATGAAGCACGTGCTGCAGGTGCCGACTGTATTTTGCTTATTGCCGCCGTCCTTGATGATGATCAGTTACGATCCTTTATTGATATAGCCCATGAATTGGGTTTGGACTGTTTACTTGAAGTTCATAGTCAGGTAGAACTGGAAAGAGTCAATCAACTGGATGCCAGGATTGTCGGGATAAATAATCGCGATTTAAATACCTTTACTACTCATATTGAGACAACTTTTAAGCTGCGGCCTTATTGCCGTGAAGGAAGGCTTATGATTAGCGAGAGTGGTGTGAAAACAGGTCGCGATGCAAAGCTGCTAAAAAATGCCGGACTTAGAGGCATTCTTGTTGGTGAAGGGCTTGTTACAGCCAAGAATATTGCGCAGCAGACACAGGAATTTGCATTAAAAATAACGGAAACAGGGGGAAAGAAAGATGTCCAATAAACGAGGAAGATTTGGTCCATATGGCGGTCAATTTGTGCCTGAGACGGTAATGCCAGCCTTAATTGAACTGGAAGAAAAGTACGAAGAATTAAAGAAAGATGATTCTTTTCAACAGGAACTACATGCTTATTTTAATGAATATGCCGGTCGGCCTACGCGGCTGTATTTTGCCAAACAATTGACAGAGCACTATGGCCGTGGAAAAATTTATTTAAAGCGCGAAGATTTGCTTCATACTGGCGCTCATAAGATTAATAATGCTTTAGGGCAGGCTTTGCTTGCCAGGCGCATGGGCAAAAAGCAAATTGTGGCTGAAACAGGTGCCGGACAGCATGGTGTGGCTTGTGCAACGGTGGCGGCGCTGTTCGGGATGAAATGCAAAGTATTTATGGGGGCTGAAGATATAGAACGTCAGGCACTGAATGTTTTTCGGATGAGGCTGTTAGGCACCGATGTCGTGCCTGTTACAAGCGGCACAGGCACACTCAAGGATGCTACAAGTGAGGCCATTCGCTACTGGGCTACGCATGTCTCTGATACGCATTATATTATCGGGTCTGTTGTGGGTCCTCACCCTTATCCCATGATTGTCCGAGATTTTCAGGCCGTCATTGGTGAAGAAGTGAAGCAGGAGGTTACGCAGCTTGTGGATGCAAAACTGCGTTATCTTGTGGCTTGTGTGGGCGGCGGCAGTAATGCCATGGGACTTTTTTATGCTTTTCGTCATGAAAAGGATGTGCAAAAGCTGGGAGTGGAGGCCGCCGGAAGAGGACTTTCCACTTCAGCTCATGCGGCTTCACTGACATTAGGTAGTCCAGGCATACTTCATGGTGCTTTTAGTTATTTGCTGCAAGACGAGGATGGTCAGGTTATACCGGCTTATTCTGTATCAGCCGGCCTCGATTATCCCGGTGTGGGACCAGAGCACTCCTACTTTAAAGATAGCGGCATTGCTTCTTATCATGCCGTTACGGATGAAGCCGCGCTGGCTGCTTTTGAACGGTTGGCAAAAATAGAAGGAATTATTCCGGCGTTAGAAAGTTCTCATGCTTTAGCTTATTTGGAAGAATTGATGCCCAAGACTCAGATTGGTGAGGTTGTTGTCGTTTGTCTGTCAGGCCGGGGTGATAAAGACGTACAGCATGTGGCAAATATTATGAAGGAGGGACTATCATGTCACGCATAACGGGAAAATTTACAGAACTTCAAGCAAAAAAACGCAAAGGTCTTATTGTGTATTTGAGTGCCGGTTATCCTGACTATGAAACAACATTGCAGGCTGTCAAGGCGGCAGAAGAGGCTGGAGCTGATATGATCGAATTAGGTATTCCCTTTTCCGATCCCATGGCGGATGGTCCGGTCATTCAAAAGGCTTCCACTCAGGCGCTCAAAGCGGGTGCTACGACGGGAAAAACGCTGGAACTCATTCGACAAATTCGTCAGCAGTCAACGATTCCTCTGGCTGTCATGACCTATGCGAATGTTATTCTGCATGCAGGCATCGAAAAATTTATGGCTGATTTTTCAGCAGCTGGTTTGGATGGCATCATTGTGCCTGATGTGCCTGCTGAGGAGTCTGATTTATTTGATATCCCTTGTAAGGCAGTGGGATTGGACTTCATTCATTTTGCCGCGCCAACGACAACACCTGATCGCATACAGATGGTATGTCAAAAGGCTTCAGGATTTATTTATTGCATTTCAACGACAGGCGTCACGGGTGTGCGTCATGTTGATTACGGCGCCATTGCTAAGGTCATCACTGCCGTTCGTCAGGCGACCAAAGTGCCTCTTGCGATTGGTTTTGGAATAGGCAGCGGCGAGTCAGCACGAGAAGCAGCACAGTATGCTGATGCCGTTATTGTAGGGAGTGCCCTTGTTCAGGCAATTGGTGAACAAGGGGTTGAAGGCGTACGCAGTCTTATTCAGTCGATTCGCTGTGGACTGGATGAACAGGGGGAAGTCTAATAATGAAGGTTCTTTCGACAGGAGAAGAGTTTTGTAAGCTGGCTCAAGACTATAACGTTGTTCCCGTATTTGCAGAGTTGTCCACCGATATGGAGACCCCCATATCGGCCTATTATAAAATTGTCGGTGATGACGTGGGCTTTATTTTGGAAAGCGCCACAACAGAAAAAAACTTTGGTCGCTATTCCTTTATTGGTGCCCAGCCTTTTGCGTCGATTGCGGCACAGTGTGTGAAATCGGAACTGACGGAGAATAATAAAAAGACGACATTGTCAGGTCCGCCGCTTACAGTACTCAAAAACTTTTTTGAGCAGCATTCTTTTCCGCCTCTTACGGATTTACCGCCTTTTATTGGCGGGGCAGTGGGTTACCAAACCTATGAATCTGTGACGACATTTGAGCGCATTCGCGGTAAAAAGGTTCCTGATGGTATGATCGTAGCCGAATATTTATTTTGCCGCGTGATGATAATTATGGATCATGTGAAGCATGTAACGCGTTTGGTCTATTTGGCATTAAATCCAGCAGAAAATGATGCAAAATCTGCTTATGAGAATGCCGTAAATGAACTTCATGCAGTGGCCCGTCGGTTAGAACAAAAGGTTGTATTTCCTGAATTTCATGCTTCGCAAGCAAGTAAGAAAAAAAGGTCAGGTGCAGATACAGCTACAACGAGTCGTGGCCATTATATTGACATGGTAAACAAGGCCAAGGACTATATTGCTGCCGGCGACATTTTTCAAGTCGTTTTATCCCAGCAGTTCTGTCGTGAATTAAATCAGCATCCCTTTGCCATTTACCGGCGATTACGTCAAGTGAATCCATCGCCTTATATGTTTTATATCAACTTTGGTCAACGCCAGCTTGTGGGTGCCTCACCGGAGATGTTGGTAAAAGTGGAAGACAGCAAGGTGCTGACCTGTCCAATTGCCGGTACTCGCCCACGGGGGAAAACACCTGATCAAGATGCTCGGCTGGCAAAAGAGTTACTTGCTGATGACAAAGAAAAAGCTGAACATGCCATGCTTGTTGATCTGGGACGAAATGACATTGGCCGCGTCAGTCTGCCTGGCACAGTTGAGGTTGTGAAAATGCTGGAAGTGGGCTACTTTTCCCATGTCATGCATCTCATTTCAGAAGTGACAGGCCAGCTTGATCCGAAGTATACGGCGCTTGACGTGCTTACCGCCTGTTTTCCTGCCGGGACATTAAGCGGCGCACCGAAAGTGCGGGCTATGGAAATTATTCATGAGCTTGAACAAGATGAACGGGGCTTTTATGCCGGTGCCATTGGCTACATTGATTTTCGGGGCAATCTTGATGCTTGTATTGCCATTCGGACGCTTATGGTAGAAAACGGCCAAATGATCAGCCGCACAGGTGCTGGCATTGTGGCTGACTCGATTCCTGAAAAAGAGTATCAAGAGTCCCTTGATAAGGGGCAGGCTCTGTTTCAGGTCATGGAGGAGGCAGAAGACCAATGATCTTATTAATTGATAACTATGATTCCTTTACTTATAATGTCTATCAATATGTTGCCAATTTGGGCTTTACAGTGACTGTTGTGCGCAATGATCAGACGACAGCCACGGCACTTGCCAAACAATCGTGGGAGGCCATTATTTTGTCACCTGGACCCGGTACGCCGGCGGACAGTGGCATTTGTCCCGACGTCATCAGGCAGTTTGCCGGTCAGGTTCCTATTTTGGGAATTTGTTTGGGACATCAAACAATTGGCGAAGTCTATGGCGGCAAGGTTGTGCGTGCAGGGGAAATTATGCATGGTAAAGTTTCTGGTATTATGCATAACGCGCAGGGTCTTTACAAAGGACTGCCGCAGCCCTTTGTTGCCGGACGCTATCATTCTCTCATTGTTGACAGGGCATCTTTGCCGGATTGTTTAGAAATCACGTCCCAAACTTCGGATGGTGTGATTATGGGGCTAAAGCATAAAGAATTGGACGTAGAAGGCGTACAGTTTCATCCGGAGTCTGTCTTGACACCGCAAGGTTTAAAAATATTACAAAATTTTGTAGAAAAAATAAATAATAAGACTTGTTTGTAATCTTATAACGTGGTATAGTAATTAAAAATTAATTACTATAAAAAATGATGAAGAGGAAAAGTACATGTGAGGGTGCTTGCTTACAGAGAGCCGGGATTGCTGAGAACCGGGCAGAAAGACTTGCATGGAAGTTCGCCTTGGAGTTTCGCGCTGAAATCGGCTGAAATTAGGCAGCGACAGAGACCTTCACTGTTACTAGAAGGGGAGTATCGGCTAAGGCCTGTACTCTTAAAGTGACTCGCTGTAAGGGCGAGTAACAAAGGTGGTACCGCGAGTTAAAGCCCTCGTCCTTTTATGGATGAGGGCTTTTTTTAGTTGTTATCTTGCATTTAATGAGGAGGAAAAGTGATGGCATTGATTGGTTATCTTGGTCCGGCGGGAACGTATAGTGAAGAAGCAGCTCATCATCTATGTGACGGTGATGAACAGCAGTTTAAACCTTTTGTAACGATTGACGCGGCCATTTGGGCTGTAGCCAAGGGAGAAGTTGATACCAGTATCGTTCCCATCGAAAATTCTCTTGGTGGATCGGTGACAGTGACACTGGATATTCTAGCTCATGAAGTAGATCTGTATATTACAGCTGAATTTGTTGCAGCGATTCGGCATAATTTGCTTGTCAAACAGGACCAAGAATCAGAGGCCATTGAGATGATTTTATCACATCCTCAGGCTTTGGCCCAATGTCGCCATGTCTTACAGACACTTTATCCGGGGGTTTCGTTTAAGCCTGTTGACAGTACGGCTGAGGCAGCGCGGCTTGTTGCTGAAGGAACAGGCAGAATGGCAGCTATTAGCAGTGCGAAGGCTGCCAAACAGTACGGTCTTTCGATTGTAAATCACGATGTACAAGACAATTTAACGAATTGTACTCGCTTTGTGCGTTTGGAACGGGTACCCCAAAAGACTTGTTCGGCCGGTCCGTGCAAGACATCCATTGTTTGTGAAATCAATGGTAAAAAACCAGGCAGTCTATGTGAAATCTTGCAGGAATTTTCGATTCGCAATGTCAATTTGACGCGAATTGAATCCCGGCCCGCCCGCACGGGACTTGGCAGGTATATTTTCTTTTTGGATATGGAAGGCAGGTTGAATGATGCGGTGATTGCTGAGGCTGTTGCTGCTGTACAGAAGAAGAGTTTTTGGTTTAAAAATTTAGGAACTTATGCAGTCGGGTCATATTAAATAGCTACGGATTATTTGAATCAATTTTATTGTGCAATGGAAGATATCCTATTGTACAATAAATGTCGAATTAAGTCATTAATAGGGACTTTGTCTCTATTAATTTTTTTATACGGATTAACGAAATTAACATTAGTGGAGAATTACATTATAAAGTTTATATTGGCAAACTTGTTGAAAGGCAAGGACGCAAAGCTATGGGTCTAAGAGTCTACTTATTGGTGACTGATGATTGCCAGGTTGCAACGATTTAAGTTTATTTCGTTACAGCCATGGCAATTTTTTGTTGATTTTTCTTAAAAGGTTTGCTGTTTGTAGTTTGAACTTTCTTAATTGCCAACTATAGTAAGAGGAGAATTTATGACAAAGAATGTATGGCAACGCGGTAGTCAACTTATTATTTTTGTAACGTTACTATGTCTGACTGGCCCTGCTTTTTCTGCTGAACGACCTGACGCGGGTACAACTATCAGTGGGTTGGGGGAACACAAGCTGGTGCCTGTGGAACAATCAGTTCCACGTATCGAAGTCGATTCTAAGCAACAGACTTCCGTCCCCGCTACCGGCGGACCTCAAATCATGGTTGGCGGGATTCATATTACTGGTCAGAATATATATAGCGAGGACAAGCTGTTGTCCCTTATTAGCGACGCGTTGGGCAAGCAGCTTACCTTGGGACAACTGGAAACTCTCGCTGGTCGGATTAGCAAATACTTTCATGCTCAGGGCTACTTTCTCGCCAATGCGGTGATTCCCGCTCAAGACATAAAGGGCGGCGTAGTGGAAATTGCTGTTGTCATCGGTCAGTACGGCAAGATCGACGTCCGTAATCATTCGGCACTAAATCAGAGCAACTTAACCATCCTACTGAGCAGTCTCAAAAGCGGCGACTACATACAAAGCGAATCACTTGAGCGGACACTCCTGCGTCTAAGTGATACCAACGGCGTCGGTGCCAAGGCCACCCTTGTTCCAGGGGCGGCCCCGGGAACATCTGATCTCATTGTCGAAGTCAATGATGCCGCTAAAACGAACGGCCAGTTTTATACCGACAACTACGGCAACCGTTTTACCGGACAGACAAGAGTCGGCTTCAATATGAACATCAATAATCTAAGCGGCAACGGCGACATGGCCAGCATTGGCGGCTTACTAACCAGTGGAGCAGACATGAACGACTGTACCCTCTCTTATCTCGTGCCTACTGGTGGACAAGGCGCCAAACTCGGGGTGGGCTATTCCCATATGCACTACTTGCTAGGCGGCGAATTCGCTGGTTTGAATGCCAATGGTATTGCTAAAACCAGCAGTATCTATGAAACATTCGTACTTAACCGTTCCCGGAGTTTTAACTTAAATGGCCATATCGGCTATGACCGTAAACAATTGTTTGACCGCAAGGATGCCGTCGGCTATGTATCAGATAAACGGGCTGGTGTTTGGATGCTTGGTTTGAATGGTGACAGCCGTGATAGTTTCGGTAGCGGCGGTGTCAACAGTTTTGCTCTCACCTACTCCCAGGGTCACCTGAGCATGGAATCGGCAGATGCAAAAAGTGAGGATGTCACAGCCAAAACCGCTGGCAGCTACAACAAAACCAATCTCAGCCTTTACCGGGTGCAACATGTTACCGATCGGTTGAACTTGCATTTGTCCTTTACCGGACAGTTGGCTAATAAAAACCTCGACTCATCGGAAAAAATTTATCTTGGCGGTGCGAACGGCGTACGGGCCTACCCTCAGGGTGAGGCCTCTGGCGATGAAGGTTATTTAATGACCGGTGAATTCCGTTGGGACATGCCGACGCCTAGTTTCCAGTTAGCGGCTTTCATCGATAATGGCAGAGTGACTCTCAACAAAAATCCCTGGGACACATCGGCAAATACGCGCAGTCTTACCGGTGCGGGAGTTGGCTTCATCTGGAATCGGGCAAGCGATTATTCGATTCGTTTGGATTACGCATGGAAGATTAGTAAGAGTCTGGCGACATCAGATATTGATAAAAGTGGACGTTTCTGGCTACAGGGCGTGAAGTATTTCTAGGAGGTAAGGTCATGCAAAGAAGATGGCGTCGACAGTGGAAACGCACTGTTTCAAAATTTATATTGACATCGCTAGCGGCGGCGACACTGTCCTTTAGTGTCTATAGCACCGGCTATGCTAACCCTAGCGGTGGTACGGTTACTACCGGTGCGGGTGTTATTACTCAGAACGGTAATAACATGATTATTACTCAGACCACTGACAAAATGGGGATCAACTGGCAGAACTTTAGTATCGGTGCCGGTGAAAAAACGCAGTTTATCCAGCCGGGGACTAATTCCGTGGTCTTAAATCGGGTTATTGGCAGTAACCCCACGACCATCTATGGCACTCTTTCCGCCAACGGCAAAGTTTTCCTCATCAATCCGAACGGCGTCTTATTCGCACCCGGCGCTCAAGTCAACGTTGGCGGCCTGCTGGCCTCCACATTGAATATCGCCGATAGTGACTTTAACGCCGGGAACTACAGCTTCCGAGGCAGCGGCGGTAGTGTTATTAATAATGGAACCATCAACGCAGCCAATGGCTATGTGGCTCTACTCGGGTCAGAAGTTAAAAACCAAGGTGTCATCGCTGCCAAACAAGGCACGGTGGCCTTAGGAGCAGGCAGCCGGATCACGCTGGACATGAACGGCGACGGCCTGCTAAATCTGGCAGTCGATCAAGCGGCTATGAAC
Source organism: Pelorhabdus rhamnosifermentans (assembly GCF_018835585.1). Classification (NCBI taxonomy): domain Bacteria; kingdom Bacillati; phylum Bacillota; class Negativicutes; order Selenomonadales; family Sporomusaceae; genus Pelorhabdus; species Pelorhabdus rhamnosifermentans. The sequence continues at coordinate 27,153 of NZ_JAHGVE010000014.1, read as the reverse complement.
ACCAGTGTTACCAATCACAACCTTATTCAGGCAGACGGCGGTACCGTCATTATGACTACTGGTGCCAAAGATGCTCTCTTAAAAACAGTCGTCAGTAACAGCGGCATCATTCAGGCAAAAAGCGTGAGTAATCAAAACGGTATTATCCGCCTGGAAGGCGGCACGGTAACCAATAGCGGCACACTCGACGCTTCGGGCAACGTCACAGGACAAACGGGCGGCACAGTAAAAGTGCTGGGCGAGACGGTGCTCCTCACTGACAATGCCAAGCTAAACGCCAGCGGCGATAAGGGCGGCGGCACCATCCTTATCGGCGGCAACTACCAAGGAAAAGTGACAGAAGAAAACGCCACCAACACAACAGTTGGACAGAATGTGACCATCAACGCCGATGCGATAACAAGAGGAAACGGTGGCAAAGTAGTAGTCTGGGCTAATGATACCACGAACTACTACGGCAACATCTCCGCCAAAGGCGGGGCCAATAGCGGTGATGGCGGCAATGTAGAAGTATCAGGCAAAAAGACACTACTCTACAGGGGATTAACGAACCTTACTGCAAACAAGGGTATAACAGGCAACATGCTATTAGATCCTGGAGAATATATCATAAGCACATCAGCAACCAGTGGCAATGTATATAACACAACCGACCTAGCGAACCAGCTCAATTCGGCAAATATGACACTTCAGACAGATAGTAGTGGAATTGGTGATATCACCATTGCCAATGATGTAACTTGGACAAGCGGAAAAAGCTTAACCTTAACTGCTTTTCATAATATTAACGTCAATGCGGCCATCAATGCAGGTAGAAATGCAGATGTGACACTTGATGCTGGCCACTCAGTTGAGTTAGGTAGCAGCGGAATTATAATAACTAATAATGGAAATGTGAATGTGAAAAATCATAGTGAGACAGCAGCTTCAGGAATTTTTGACACGGATTCCACCTATTTAAAAATGGCTGATAATAGTAAGATTTACACACAGGGAGGAAATGTCATCATTAGGTCTGGAATCCTTGGTGGCAGTCAGGATGGCTATGTACAGATTGGTAACAGTGGTAGTGGAGCTGTAATAGATGCCGGTGGGGGCGATATCACTATTACAGGCGTAACTGCCAATGGAACGGATAAAGGAATTGTCGTTGGAATTAATAGTTTGCTGCAAAGCACAGGTAACGGTTCCATTATTCTCAATGGGGTGGGAAAGATTGGTGGAAATTACAGTGGAGGCGTAATAGTTTGTGGTGTTGTACAGACAATGAATGGTGATATTACTATAACCGGAGAGAGTCGCGGTACTTTAGACAACAATTATGGTGTTGAAGTAACTGCAGGATTGATAAAAAGTACAGGGAATGGAAAGGTTGTTCTTGACGGTATTGGTGGACCTGGTACAGATGCTAATTTCGGTATATGTGTCAATAATAGCGGGCGAGTGCAAGTAAAGGACGGTAGTCTTATCATCAATGGTACTTCTAAGGGGACGGGGGTAGGAAACCACGGTGTCATGCTTAGAATTGGAGCAAATATTGAATCTATAGGGAATGCTATTGTAAAAATCACAGGCATAGGCGGTAAAGGTACTCACGATAACTTTGGAATGCAAATAGATAATAGCCGAATTGCTTCTGTAGAAGGTGATGTTACGTTGGATGTTATCGGTGGTCAAGGGAGTACAGGTACTAACGTTGGGTTAGTAACAACTGGTAGCAGTACTATTGAGTCAAGTGGTACTGCCCAAATAAATATAAATGGTACTGGTGGAAATGGGACGTCAGATAATTCTGGTATCTGGATCGCTTCTGGAACGGTTAAGACAGTAGATGGAGATATTGAGTTAAACGGAGCAGGTGGCAATGGAACTGCGTCTAATAATGATGGAATTGTTCTTGGTTCATCCGCTATTATTCAATCTTCAGGTAAGGGAAAAATCAATCTTATTGGAAAAGGTGGTATAGGAACAAGTAGTAATGAGGGGATTTCTATAGGCGGTGTTATCTCATCGCAGCAAAGTAATGTTTATCTAAATGGTACAGGTGGTACAGCAACAAGCACTGGTATTCAGATGGATGTTGGAACTACTATTCAAGCTGGCGGTAATGCTACGTTGGTAGCGAGCGGAGGAAACTTTATCAATAATGGCGGTGCAAATGCCGTCAGCACCACTTCAGGTAAACGCTGGCTGATTTATTCCAGCAGTCCGGCGGGAAACGTGACAGGCGGACTAGAACTAGACCATGACTTTAGTTTATATAACACGGCATATGCTTCTGGGGTGACGCCGTCGTACAGCGGCAATGGTTTTATCTACGCTAGTCCGCTGAATTTGTCGGCTACGCTTACCGGCACGGTTACCAAGATTTATGATGGTACACCATCTGCGGCGCTGACTGCGGCCAATTTTCAGCTTAGCGGTCTTAGTGGTGCGACTGGGACAGGGGGGAGCGTGTCAGGGACTTACGACAATAAAAATGTCGGCAGCGGCAAGACAGTGACGATTAATGGCACGGCTACTCTAAGCGGAGTAAACGATCTCATCGGAAAGGCAGTATACGGTTATAACTTTGACGGAACTCTTAATGGTACAATTAGCGGAGATATTACTCAAGCGCCACTGACGGCAGCTTTAACAGGTACAGTGAAGAAAACTTACGATGGCACGACTGCGGCCACGCTGAGCAGCAGTAGCTACAGCCTAAACGGAGTGATAGGCAGTGATGCGGTAACACTTGTCACTGCGGCTAACGGGAATTATGGCGATAAAAACGTCGGCAGCGGCAAGAACGTAACTGTGAACGGACTCAGTCTGAGCGGCAGCGATGCGGGTAATTACACCATAGGTACTAGTGTGAACGGTAACGTTGGTGTTATTGACCAAGCGCCGCTGACGGCAGTTTTAACTGGTACAGTGAAGAAAACTTACGACGGCACAACTACAGCCACGCTGAACAGCGGTAACTACAGCTTAAACGGAGTGATAGGCAACGATGCGGTAGCACTTGTCACTGCGACTAACGGCACTTATGGCGATAAAAACGCCGGCAGCGGCAAGAACGTAACTGTGAACGGACTCAGTCTGAGTGGCGACGATGCGGGTAATTACACCATAGGTACTAGTGTAAACGGTAACGTTGGTGTTATTGACCAAGCGTCGCTGACGGCAGTTTTAACTGGTACAGTGAAGAAAACTTACGACGGCAAAACTACCGCCACGCTGAACAGCAGTAACTACAGCCTAAACGGCGTAGTAACAGGTGACAGCGTGAATGTAGCAAATACCCAGGGCAGCTATAACGATAAAAATGCCGGCAGCGGCAAGAACGTAGCAGTAGATGGCATAACACTAAGCGGTGGCGATGCAGGTAACTACACCATAGGTGCTAGTGTGAACGGTAACGTTGGTGTTATTGACCAAGCGCCGCTGACGGCAGTTTTAACTGGTACAGTGAAGAAAACTTACGACGGCAAAACTACCGCCACGCTGAACAGCAGCAACTACAGCCTAAACGGCGTAGTAATAGGTGACAGCGTGAATGTAGCAAATACCCAGGGCAGCTATAACGATAAAAACGCCGGCAGCGGCAAGAACGTAACAGCAGATGGCATAACACTTAGTGGTGGCGATGCAGATAACTACACTGTTGCCTCCAGTGTGAGCGGTAATGTCGGAGTCATTGACAAAGCAACTCTGACCGTCACGGCGACAGCTAATACCAAGGTCTATGATGGCACGACTGGCGTGTCAGGCATACCAAAGGTAAGCGGACTGCAAACAGGAGACACGGTGACAAACCTAAGTGAAGTCTATACGGATCAAGCTGTTGGTATAAACAAAACATTGACGGTTAGCGGATATACGTTAAGCGACGGCAATGGAGGCAACAACTACATTGTGACTACGGTGGACAATAACAGCGGTGTAATCACTGCAATACCAACCCAGGTACCAACAGAACCACAATCGGATCACTATAACGGGGCAATTGTTACAGCAAATGACAGCCATACTGATGATGCAAGCATGAACCCGGTCAGCCATAGCATAAACGTGAAATCTTATGTAGTGCCCAAACAAGGGATTGACTTGACAGTAGTTCTTCCTAAGGCGGACATCGTCGTTCCTAACGGAAGACAAATTGATGTGACAGTGCCGCGAGACACTTTACCTTTAACAGATGAAACGATGCAATTAACGGCATTACAGTCGAATGGTCAGCCGCTGCCGTCGTGGCTTAGTTTCGATCCGCAGGCAGTCCGGTTCTACGGTCAGCCGCCAACTGGTTTTAGCGGCACAATCCATGTGCGGATTACGATGAGGGATACGAGGGGGAATGAGACGTCTGCCGTATTTAAATTGATTATTGGCACTGCGGCGAACGATCAGGGAACTTTGCAGGCAGAAACTGTGGGAGATAGTACGAAGGAATGCTTGTTTTAGAAAGGGCGAGACACGAGGTCCGCATGATAGCAGGGCTTAATTCAATGGCAATAATATTTGAAAGAGGGGTATTGGTTATAACCTGAGATGAGGCAAAATTAAAGCAAGGCGGCAAAGAAAGAGCTAGTGGCTGACTTTGCCGCCTTGCTTTATGTTATTCATAAGTTTTTGGGAACACCCATTGTTTTTTTGTAACAGAAGCTGAACGGGTACTTGTTGAGTATCTGGCAGGTAAATTAGTGCTAAATACAGAATCGAATGATTATGGAGATAGCCAACCACGTTATATCTATTCCATTTTGTGAGGGGAGGTTTAATCGATGAATTACGATGCGATTTCTTATCCTTATGCATCACGGCGTAGTTTGGTATACGGAACAAATGGCATGGTAGCTACTTCTCAGCCACTTGCAGCACAAGCCGGGCTAGCGATGTTAAAGCAAGGCGGTAATGCTGTTGATGCAGCGATCGCTACAGCAGCTTGTCTGACTGTTGTTGAGCCATCAGGAAACGGTATGGGCAGCGATGCTTTTGCTATTGTTCATATGAAAGGAAAAATGTATGGGTTAAATTCCAGTGGACCGGCACCCAAGTCGCTCACAATTGAGGCACTAAAAAAGGCTGGGTATGACAAGATTCCTAAGTTTGGTATCATTCCAGTAACTGTTCCAGGTGCACCTGCTGCCTGGATTAATTTATCGCGCCGTTTTGGACGGCTGCCTTTTGCGAAGTTACTAGAGCCTGCGATTGATTATGCGGAACATGGCTTTGCTGTTTCACCTGTCATTAGCAAGTTGTGGAATGCAGCATTTTACTTGTATAGAGTACAAAATGATCCAGCCTTGAAGCCGTGGTTTGATGTTTTTGCGCCGCAAGGAAGACCGCTAGAAGCAGGAGAAATTTGGCGTTCGCCTGATCATGCGGCTTCGCTTCGGTCGATTGCCGAGACAGAAGGAAAGTCGTTTTACGGAGGAGCGCTGGCTGAGAAAATTGCAGCTTTTTCCAAAAAGTATGGCGGTTTTCTTACGGTAGAAGATTTGGCAAACTTTAAGTCAGAATGGGTTGAGCCCTTAAAAGTCAATTATCGTGGTTATGACATTTGGGAACTTCCGCCGAATGGGCAGGGGTTGGTAGTTCTCATGGCGTTGAATATTCTGAAAGGGTTTGATTTTACTGAACGAGATTGTATGGAAACCTATCATCGTCAAATTGAGGCAATCAAGCTGGCCTTTGCAGACGGTTTAACGCATATTACCGATCCGAAAATGATGAAAATGAGTGTGGAAACGCTTTTATCGGAAGCTTATGCCGAGGAACGGCGCAAACAGATTGCGAAAATGGCTCAAATTCCGCAATCAGGTCGTCCCCATAATGGCGGGACCGTTTATTTAGCTGCTGCCGATGGCGAAGGAAATATGGTTTCATATATTCAAAGTAACTTTCATGGCTTTGGTTCAGGCGTGGTGATTCCTGGTACAGGAATTAGTTTGCAAAATCGTGGCTTTTCTTTTTCCGTCGATCCTCATCACGCAAATTGTTTGGCACCAGGGAAAAGGACTTATCATACGATTATTCCAGGCTTTATTACCCAAAATGATCAGCCTGTCGGACCTTTTGGCATTATGGGAGGCTATATTCAGCCGCAAGCCCATGTGCAGGTACTCATGAATGCCCTTGATTTTCATCTGAATCCTCAGGCGGCTCTGGATGCACCCCGGTGGCAATGGATTGAGGGCAATAAAGTGGAAGTAGAATATTCTTTTCCAGAATATTTAGCTGAAAAATTACTGCGTAGCGGTCATCAAGTCATGCGGGGCGCTATTGGGGCGACGACGTTTGGACGGGGACAAATTATTTGGCGTAATTCCTATGGCGCCTTGACGGGGGCTACAGAGCCCAGAACAGACGGGATTGTCGCTGTATGGTAAAATAGTTATCATATTAAGTGGCAGTTATCAAGCGAAATGTTTTATAAGCAGATATTTGGACATGATTGTTTCTATATGAATGATGATGGTTATTCTTACTTATTTTCGTTCATCAAAGAAATCTAAACAATGATTTCTTTGATGAACGAAAAATTTTTATGAGAATTGTATCTAAGGATTGGTATATAGCGAGAACCATTTTCTAATATTTTAATTAAGTTAACAATTTTAGAATTTAAGGTTTAAAATAAAAGTTTAGTTTGATTTATTACGAATTAATAAATAATTATCGTGTGAGGTGATAAAATGTGTCCCTGTTGCAACGAATTCAAGTAACAACTCAGCAAATTGCTGAGGCTATTTCAGGTGTTTTGGATATCGAAGTAACGATTGTAGATGATACATTGGTGCGAATTGCGGGGACGGGCTATCATTACGCAACGATAGGGGAAAAAATTATCGGGCAATCCATGTATCAAAAAGTTATTAACAATAAGCGAGAGTATATTATGACAGATGTTAATACGGATCATGAATGTGTTAACTGTGCTAAAAAAGCTACCTGCAAAGAATTAGCTGGATTGTGTTGTCCGATTATTATTGGTACAAAGGTAATTGGTGTTATTGGTTTAATTGCTTTTTCATCAGAACGGCAACTGGAACTTTGTAGTAAAAATGAACGCCTGTTAACATTCGTACGTAATATGGCTCAGCTTATTGCGGCAAAAGCGATTGAACAAGATAGTTTAAGTCGGGTAGTTCTTGTAAAAAATCAGTTAGAAACAGTTGTAAACTTTATTGCAGAAGGGATCATAGCAATTGATCAGACGGCTAAGATCATTAGTCTTAATTCTGCAGCTGAAAGAATACTTAAAGTGCAAGCAAAGGATGTTATTGGTTTTTATATTAATGAAGTTTTTCCTGGAACCGTCATGTCGGATGTATTACAGGATGGTAATGAGTTTACTGAACAAAAAGTTAATTTATGGAAGGATTGTAAACGCTATCATTATCTAATGAACGCTAAGCCCGTTATTGTTGATGGGGTTATACAAGGTGCTGTAGCTAGTTTTTGGGAAGTTGATGATAGTCAGAAAGTGATCGATACACCTAATAATACAAGGTTTTCTTTTGACAGTATTATAGGCAGCAGTCGAATGATTCAAGCGGCAAAAGCGGAGGCGAACAAAATTACCTCAACTTCTGTTACGGTTTTGATTAGTGGGGAAAGTGGTACTGGCAAGGAAGTTTTTGCTCAGGCTATTCATAAAGCTAGTGATCGTGCTTTGAGACCCTTTGTAGCTGTAAATTGTGCAGCAATTCCAGAAAGTTTAATTGAAAGTGAACTTTTTGGTTATGAACAGGGATCTTTTACGGGGGCTAATAAAGGGGGGAAGGCCGGGAAGTTTTTGCTTGCCGACAAAGGAACACTTTTTCTTGATGAAATTGGTGATATGCCTTTTTCACTACAATCAAGATTGTTGCGAGTACTTCAAGAAAAAGTTGTTGAACCTTTAGGAGGGGTTAGGAATATACCGGTAGATGTACGCATTATCGCGGCTACGAATCATGATTTAAAAAGCTTAGTACAAGATGGACATTTTCGTAAAGATTTATATTATAGACTCAATGTTTTTCCCATTTTACTGCCGCCCCTAAGGGAGCGAGGACAGGATATTGTGGAATTAGCGGCATTTTTTTTACAGAAGTATGGCTTAGAATATCATAAAGAAGTTAGAAATTTGTCTGATGAAGTTAAAGTTGCACTGCAATGCTATAACTGGCCAGGTAACATTAGAGAATTGCAGAATACGATTGAATGTGCAGTTATCAAGGCAACTGGAGATCGTATTGAGATAAAAGATTTACCGATCGGAATGGTAACGAGTGCATCAAACGGTGAAATACAAATAGGATCATTTGATTCGGAAAAACAAGTGATTCTGGATGTGATGCAAGTTTTTGGAAATAGTGTTCAGGGAAAAAGGCAGGCAGCGGCGCAGCTTGGCATGGGTATTGCGACGTTATATCGCAAGCTACGTAAATACAATATTTAAACTTAAAGCAATTAAAGTCGATGATAAAATTATCAATTTTATCATCGACTTATTATATTTTATGATATAAACGTGAATGAATTTGAGATTTTTCAAGGTCTTAAAATTGGCATAAGATTTGCATAGTAATCTATTGTGATTAAAATTAATGGTATTTTTAGAAAAATCTATTACAATGGCGGCCAGTGTACTGTCGACTTATCTAGTGGATAGCTATTTATATGCGATGACTACGTAAAGATTTTTCTTATATTTCTCATTTGTAATTGAATAATAAAAAAAAGTTATCATAATGTGAAAGTTTTACTAATTGCAATCGTGATGATTCTTAAGGAGAGTGATGTAGTGTATTATTTGCAGTCCAACTGATGTGAATGTGAGATTTGTTTGGTGAATCTAATACTATTATGCGAGGAGTAATGAACATGAACGAAGTAATCACAACTCAAAAGGCACCTCAAGCGATTGGTCCTTATTCACAGGCTAGAATGACAGGAAGTTATTTGTTTTGTTCGGGGCAAACTCCCCTTGATCCACAAACAGGTACACTTGTCACTGGGGGAATTAAAGCTCAGGCAACACAAGTGATGGAAAATATCAAGCAAATCTTAATTGCAGCGCAATTAGATTTTAATGATGTTGTTAAAACTACGGTCTTTATTACTAGCATGGATAATTTTTCTGCGGTAAATGAAATTTATAGTCGCTACTTTGTGGACAAGTTGCCTGCTCGTTCATGTGTCGCTGTAGCGGGTTTGCCCAAAGAAGCATTAGTAGAAATCGAATTAATTGCGTGTAATAACCATAATTAGAAAATCAATAAACAGGTGAAATACTACTGTGTAAATCAATAGGATCCATATCTGAGACTTTTTCATAATTCATTTTATGCTGTGAGTAGTTGGCTGAATTATGAAGATTTCTCATACTGAAAATTTACAGAATATTGGTATGAATCGTTATAATTCGGAAATATTGGAGGCGTAATCAATGAATTTATCAACTTGGCAAGAAACGGTTACTTCAGACTTTTCCCCACGTAGTTTGGCCGAGCGGTCAGGTATGACGGAAGAAGAATGGCGCAAGGCGATTCGTTTCGATGGAACGGATTGGGGTTGGGTTATTATGAGTATCGGCATGGCCATTGGTGCTGGGATTGTGTTTTTGCCCGTACAAGTCGGGCTCATGGGTTTATGGGTCTTTTTACTTTCGGCAGTCATTGGGTATCCGGCTATGTATTTGTTTCAGCGCCTATTTATTAATACGTTGGCAGCCTCTCCAGAATGTAAGGACTATCCTAGTGTAATTTCAGGTTATTTAGGAAAGAATTGGGGCATTTTCCTCGGGGCTTTGTATTTTATCATGCTATTAATCTGGGTATTTGTATATTCTACGGCAATTACCAATGATAGCGCTTCTTTTTTGCAATCATTTGGGGTAACCCAGACGCTGCTGTCAAAAAATCCATTTTATGGGTTGACGTTGATTTGTTGCTTGGTTGCACTAGCTTCTCGCGGTGAAAAATTATTGTTTAAAATTTCTACAGGCATGGTGCTGACGAAGTTAATTGTCGTTGCTTTTCTCGGATTGGCCATGGTAGGACGTTGGGATTTGGCAAATGTCGGTTCGTTGCCCGAGATTGGAAAGCTTGGGAGAGATACCGTCGTCATGCTTCCGTTTACCTTGACTTCTATTTTATTTATTCAAAGCTTAAGTCCCATGGTAATTTCCTACCGCTCTCATGAAAAATCAATTGAGGTAGCGCGTTACAAAGCGATGCGTGCGATGAATATTGCTTTTGGAATTCTATTTGTGACGGTATTTTTTTACGCCGTGTCTTTCACTTTATCTATGGGACATGAACAAGCTGTTCAGGCATCGCGTGCCAATATCTCTGCTTTGGCGATGGCAGCGAATGGTGGAGGACAGCAAATCGTGAAAATATTCAGCTTGATTCTCAATATTTTTGCAGTCATGACCGCCTACTTTGGCGTGTATCTAGGATTCCGCGAAGCTTGTCAGGGATTGACTATGAATCTCTTGTGCCGGATTATGCCGGAGAATCGAATTAATAAGACTATGGTAGGTTATGGTATTATGATTTTTACAATTTTGCTGTCTTGGAGCGCGATTGTGTTAAATGCGCCTGTATTAAGCTTTACATCTATCTGCAGTCCGATTTTTGGTTTGGTTGGATGTCTGATTCCGGCTTATTTAGTTTATAAGGTGCCTTTTTTATATCAATATAAGGGATTGGCCTTGCAAATTATTATTGCTGCGGGAATTTTGCTTTGTGTATCGCCATTTTTGGCATTTTCGTAATTGGAAGTTACAAGTCTTTTATGGATTTGACTTTATATTTAAATATGTACTTGAAGGAGAGTTCGATATGCAAAAAAATATTTCGACAGAGTTGAATCCGTTATGGTTAGAAATGGTTAAAGCGGTAAAAAGAGAAGTTGTTCCGGCAGTAGGCTGTACCGAGCCGGTTTCATTGGCACTAGCTTCAGCTATTGCAGCTAAAAGATTGGGAAAATCGGTAGAGCGGGTCGAAGCTAAGGTTTCAGCGAATATGATGAAGAACGGGATGGGGGTTATTGTTCCAGGTACAGATACGGCGGGATTGTTGATTGCTGCTGCAGTCGGTGCGCTTGGTGGTGATCCGGAAGGTCAATTGGAAGTGTTGAGAAATCTGACATTAAAGCAGGTTGAAGAAGGAAAAAGGATGGTTGCAGAAAAGCGTGTTCAGATTGCCGTTGCCGATGTGCCTAATGTTCTTTATTCAGAAGCACGGGTTATCCATGGGGAAGAGTGGGTCAGGGTTTGCATTGCAGATAATCACACCCAGGTGGTTCGGATTGAGCATAATGGAGAACTGGTTTATCAAGCTCAGCCACAGGAAGGCGAAGCAGATGAGAATAGTGCTTGTTTCTTAGCAGAGATGGGAGCTCAAGATGTATTCGAATTTGCTACGAAGGCACCATTAGAAATGATTGGATTTATCAAGGAAGCAGCTAGGCTCAATGATGCTTTGGCAAATGAAGGGATGAACGGTCACTATGGGTTGCAAATTGGAGCGACGTTAAAACGACAAAGTGAGCAGGGGCTCTTAGCGGATTGTTTGATGAGTCGTGTGTTGATGCGCACGACAGCAGCATCTGATGCACGTATGGGTGGGGCGTCTCTTCCGGCTATGACCAATTCGGGATCGGGAAATCAAGGAATTGCAGCAACAGTGCCTGTAATCGTTGTGGCTGAATATGTGAAAGCCGATGAAGAAGCTTTGATTCGGGCGTTAATGTTATCCCATATGATGGCGATTTATATTCATGGGAAACTACCGAAACTGTCTGCTTTGTGTGCCGTAACTACGGCTTCTATGGGGGCGGCGGCAGGAATGGCTTGGTTGCTTAAGAAGGATTTTGTCACAGTGAGTATGGCTATTTCTAGTATGATTGGCGATGTAGCGGGCATGATCTGCGATGGTGCATCTAACTCGTGTGCGATGAAAGTGTCTACGGCAGTAGGCGCGGCATGCAAAGCGGTCTTTATGGCACTGGAAGGCATAAGGGTTACTGGTCATGAGGGAATCGTTGCCGATAATGTGGATGTTTCGATTGCGAATATAGGCGACTTGGCCTGTAAAGGAATGTTACAAACGGACAGTCAAATTTTACAAATTATGTTGAATAAGGCGTAGAATACGACTTGGTAGTGGAGCAAAGAGACACTTTATGCAAAACATAAGGTGTCTCTTTGTTGTTGTCCAGCGTGGACAGTTATTCGGCTGTAAAAGTTTGCTATGGGCTTGGTAGAGCGGGAAGTATTAGCTAAATAGCCTATGGTGGTGAACTGCAAATTGTGAGACTTATGCTGAAGCGGACTATTTTAGAAAAAGTAATTTGAATTATGGATTATTGTATGCTAGAGTGAATTTGGAACGGAGGAGGATTGGATTTGAACATTCGATTAGGCCTTTTAGGTGCTGAAGATTCTTTGCAGTGTATTCAGACGATTGCTGCTGAATATGGTGAATTTGATTGCCTTCCTTGTTTATGGTCAAAAAGAGAGGATATTGTTCCTTTATTACAAACTAATGCCGATAAAGTAGATATGTGGTTATTTGCCGGACGTATTCCGTATTTAATTGCTCAAGCGTGGGGCGGCGTTGCTCAGCCAATCTTTCATTTGCCTTATCAAGGTGCGAGTCTTTACAAAACGTTATGTGAAATTTTTTATACACAGAAAGTAAAAATGAATGAGATTAGCTTTGATTCCATTCTTTATAGTGATTTAAAGCAGGTATTCCGTGAATTGGGTATTGCCGATGAGCCCCTTCATGTAAGGCCTTTCGAATTAGGTATGACCGAAGAAGAGAGCATTCAATATCATTATGAGCTTTGGAAAACCCATCAAACGAAACTTGCAGTGACTTGTACACTTAGTGTTAAAAAAGGCTTGCAACAGTTAGGCGTCCCCTTTTATCGGGTCCTTCCTGCCAGGACTGCAGTGGAATCTACATTAAATATGATGCTGAGAACGTTTGAAATGCATAATTTACGTGATGCGCAAATTGCTATGCAAATGTTTGAATTTGATTCGCTTGCCGGTGTTTCTAAGGAATGGCTTTCTACGGACGAGCTATACATGATGGAGATGAAGGCTACTAAAAAGTTGATTGCTTATGCAAAAAGGGTCCAAGGTTCTTTAAAATTAGCAGGACCTGGTCGATTTGTTGTTTTTACTACTCGGGGAATGCTGCGCATGATTACAGAAAATTTTACTAGCATTCCTGATGTGGAAGAATTCGAACAAATCAGTTGTGGCATTGGCATTGGCCGCTCAGCCTATGAAGCTGAATTTCACGCGGCCAAAGCTTTACTGACTGCCAAAGAGTACGGAGAAGGAACATGGATGGTTTATTTTGATGATAAAACTGTTACGGGCCCGTTGGGGAAGAAAGAACAGATTAATTATTCTTATGTATCAGCTGAACTGATTGCAGTGAGTAAAGAGACCTCTTTAAGTGTTTCAACATTGAATAAATTGATGGCCATTATGAAAAAAAATCACCGGACTGAAATCAGTGCTTATGAAGTGGCACAATATATGCGAATTCTACCCCGTAGCGCACACCGCATTATTACGGAACTTGAGAAAAAAGGGTATGCTCAAATCGTAGGAGAGGAAAATCCGAATCCGCGGGGGCGTCCTAGAAAATTATATCGGATTCAATTAGAGCAGAAGTGAGAACTTTTTGCTCTTTTTTAGTTGTTGACAAGTTAACAACTAATATTTTATAATTTAAATACGGTTGCATCCGGAAATGGACCTTAAATGGTGAATTATAAGTTAGTTGGGTTACTATTTAGTTTTTTGGCAATGAAGCCAGTATATACAGAACTTCTTTGTGTATACTGGTTTTTCTTATAATTTTATTATTATAACTGGCAGCCGATCTTAGAGCAGGCCGGGAAAACAAAGGAGAGATAAAAAGTGGAGCAGCAAAAAAAACAATTGGCTTTTCAATTTGTAGAGGATCATCGGCAAGAAATGCTGTCATTGTGGCAGGAACTTGTCAACACGGAAAGTGGCTCGAGTGAGCAAGCGGGAATAGCAATGATTGCCCAAAAGGTAAAAAAGGTGCTGGCTGATGAAGGGGCAAGCATTCGCCTTGCTGAATTCGAAAAAGCCGGTAATACGCTAGTAGGCGAAATTGGGGTAAATCGGTCTAAATCCGGTGTAATTTTTATGGGGCATATGGATACGGTTTTTTCGACAGGTACTGTTGCTACAAGGCCTTTTACAATAAAGGACGGCAAGGCCTATGGACCTGGCGTTCTTGATATGAAGGGAGGAATTGTTGCCTTTCTTTATGCCATTAAAGCACTTCAGGCGGCTGGCTATAACGCGCGACCCATTAAGGTCATTTTGGCCGGAGATGAAGAGGTGGGGCATGAGAATTCCAATGTGGCAACGTGTATTGTTGAAGAAGCGAAAGGATATGCGGCGGCATTTAATTGTGAAACAGGGTTTGCTGACGATGGGATTGTCGTCGGACGCAAAGGTTCAGCAAGGTTTACTTTGGAAGTCCATGGAGTGGCTGCTCATGCCGGGAATGATCCTGAAAATGGTCGGAATGCTATTTTAGAAATGGCACATAAAGTGATTGCCATTCAGGGGCTGAATGATAATGAACAGGGAACGAATATTAATGTCGGTGTGATTCAAGGCGGCACCGTGCCGAATGCTGTTCCGGATTATGCAAAAATTATTGTCGATGTGCGTTATACTCAGCCAGAGATATTGGATAAACTGGCAAAACAAATTCATGAAATTGCTGCGAAAGTTTGTGTGGAAGGTACAACGACTGTTGTTACTTTAAAACCGGGAATTCAAGCCATGCAAACAACAGAGGGAGTCAAACAATTATTTTCTCTAGTCGAAAAAACTTATGCGGAAAATGGTTTTGGCACTCCTTATCCGAAAAAGGTGGGCGGCGGTGCCGACTCTGCCTACACAGTCATAGCTGGCGTACCTACGGTTTGTGCCATGGGTGTTAAAGGTGGACGCAATCATAGTCCCGAGGAATATGCCATTGTAGAAACACTGTTTGAAAGAGCCAAGCTATTAGCGGCCTGTGTGCTGAATTTAAATTAAGGAGAAAGCTCATGGAAAAGAATAATCAAGAAAATCTTAAAGTGACATGGAAATCGCTTTGTTTATCATGGTAATTAGCTAATCAAGGTGTAGTGTAGAAATATTAGAAAATCTATAAGTAGCCACAAACCTTCCAAAGATTTTTCAGGGTTTGTGGCTACTTTTTGATATTCAAATTATTAGTGAGGAGAAGGGTTGTTAAGAAAATAAGTTAAGGATATTTTCAGAAATAATTAAAAATAGCAAAGAAAATTCTTGAAAAAAAAAAGGCATAATGCTAATCTTTAATTATACTTAAAAAAATTATAAATAATAAATAATCACACAAAATTTTTTTTTTAGTATCAATTGTTCAAAAGGTCGGTGGAGTTACTGCAAAAATAACCATAGCCTCTTCGTTGGTCTGATTTTCCCATTTATGCTGAATTCCAGGTGGAATTCTTACGCTGTCACCGGTATCTAGCAATACAGGCTTGTCCCCTAAATATAAAATTAATTTGCCTTCCAATACATAGGCTACTTCTTCCCCATTGTGTGCAAATAGGTTATGAAACGACAGTGAATGGGGTTTTAGTTTCATCAGTGCCATTTCAATGGCTCCACTTAAGTCGGGAGTCAGTAGGGTGTATTCTAATTCTTTGTCTGGGAGCATGATTTTTTTTCCCGTACCCGCTTTGACAATTAAATCATTTGTTGTGAATTCATCTAGAAAGAAGGTGAACAAAGGAACATCTAATGCAGACGCAATGGCCCGCAGTGTGTTTAGTGAAGGGTTTATGTGGCCTTTTTCAATCTGGCTTACCAAAGAGGAGGACAAGTTAATTTTTTCCGCTAATTGGCGAAGCTTAATATTTTTGTTGGTGCGAATCGTTGAAATTAATTTACCAAGTTTTTGATTTTCAATTAAGGTACTCATGCAGAAATTTCCTCCAAGTCGAAATTTATAAGTGTTAACATTCTTCGTTTAGTATTTATATTCCTATCAAGAAAAATTACGAAAATAATACTTATTTCATAAGCTATTTAAGCGGGAAAGTGTCTATTTGGTAATAACAGTTTAGTACAAAAGAGTTTGAGGAGGGAATAAATAAATGTTAGATCTTAAGATAATTCATGGACGTATTATTGACGGAAGCGGCAGGCCGGCATACGCAGGTGACGTCGGAGTTATTCATGATAAGATTGTGACGATTGGCGACTTGCGTGATCAAGAGAGTGTAGAAACGATTGATGCTGCTGGCAATATTGTAGCTCCTGGTTTTATTGATATGCATACCCATTCGGACTTGTCTTTTAAGTATGACAGGCGAGCTAGTAGCAAGCTTTATAGTGGGGTAACTACGGAGGTCATTGGAAATTGTGGAATTTGTGTAGCGCCGGTTCGGGAAGAAAATAGACAACTCTTAATTGATTACTTGGGTACCCGTCTTATTGGTTCAATTCCTGTCAATCTTGAGTTGCCGTGGACAAGTTTTAAGGAATATTTAAACTGGTTTGATGATAATCCTCCGTCAATCAACCTTGCTCCACTTTTGGGGCAAGGTGTTGTTCGAATTGCCGTGATGGGATTTGCAAAAGGAATGCCCACTGCAGCAGAATTAAAGGATATGCAACAGATTACTGATATCGCTATGTCTGAAGGCGCCTTGGGATTAAGCTCTGGTTTAGTATATCTTCCGGGTGAATATTCTTCCAAAGAGGAAATTGCAGAATTATGTAAAGTAATGATCCCTTATCAAGGTATCTATTGTACCCATATGCGCACCGAAAGCGATGGCATCATGGATGCGATTGACGAAGCTCTTTGGATTGGCGGAACGGCAAAGGTTCCGGTTCATATTTCTCACTTGAAACTTTTGAGCCAAAATATGCTGGGCAAAACAGATTTGGTATTGGAACGGATGGCACAAGCAGAGCGCTCAGGTATTGAGGTAACTTATGATATTTATCCGTATACTGCAGGACTAACCTCTCTTTCGGCTTGTTTACCTCCTTGGATCTTTGAAGGGGGAGTTGCTAAGATGATTGAACGCTTGCAAGATCAAAGCATTCGTAGCAGAATTCGTAAAGAAATTGCAGAAGGTTTACCTAATTGGCAGAATTTTGTCAAATCAGCGGGCGGATGGGAAAAATTCTTTGTGTCATCTGTGCGCAGTGAAGAGAATAAACATCTTGAAGGGAAGTTTATAACAGAAATTGGTGAACTACAGGGGAAAGATCCTTATGATGCAGCTTTTGATTTGCTCATTGCAGAAAATGGCCGGGTTCAAATGAATTATTATGCTATGTTGGAAGAAGATGTCATGACCTTCTTACGTCAACCGCGGGCTATGATTGGGTCAGATGCCATGAGCTTATCGGCGGAAGGTATCTTGTCTTTTGGCAAACCTCATCCTCGGGCGTTTGGCACTCCAACGAGATTTTTGGGCCGCTATGTACGTGAAAAGAAGATTCTTTCCTTTGAAGAGGCTGTCAAGAAAATGACGGGCTTGCCTGCCACGAGATTGGGAATTAAGGCCAGAGGTTTTATTAAGGAAAACTATTATGCCGATATTGTAATATTTAATCCCGACACGGTTCAGGATCTAGCGACTTATGCAGAACCCAAACAATATTCGCAGGGAATTGAGGCAGTGATTGTTAATGGACAAGTTATTGTTGAAAAAGGTGCGCATAACGAAGTTTATGCGGGATGCGTTTTAGGCAGATCACTGTGAGGTGCAAAAATGAAAAAACTAGCTGAATTAATGACCCCTAATTTTTTAATCGATTTGGATAAAATGGAACGAAATATTCAAGACATGGGCGCTCTTTGCGAATCAAACGGTAAAAAACTGTGTCCAATGGTCAAAACACATAAAAGTTCTGAGCTTGCTAAACTGCAGGTGCAATACGGTGCGACTAGTTTTTTAGTAGGTACAGTTGCTGAAGCGGAGCAACTCGTAAAGTCTGGGCACAAGGAGATTGTATTCGCTTATCCCATTGCAGCAGAGGAAAATATTATGAGAGTTATTGAACTTGCTCAAAAGTCTCATGTTACTTTAAGCTTTGATGGGGTCGATGCGGCAGGACAATTTGAAGAACAGTTAATAAAAAAACACATCGTGTTGGATTACCTAATTATTATTGACTGTGGGCTTCATCGTTTCGGAGTGCTTCCAGAGAATATTGTGGAACTTGCGCAGCAGTTAAAACAATTGGGCCATTTGAATTTTAAAGGGATCGCCACGCATCCGGGACAGGTATACGGAGCAAGTAATAGAGCTGAAGTGGAAGCGGTGGAAAAAGCAGAAATACATGCATTGGAAGAAGCCAAGAGACGGTTAAATCGGGAAAAGATTGAAGTGGAAATTGTTGCTACGGGTAGTACACCGACTGTAGCAGCAATAGCTAAAAATCAAACGATTACGACAGTGAGACCTGGAAATTACATCTTTTATGACGCTATTCAAGTAGCTTTGCATGTAGTGCCGTGGCAAAGGTGTTCCTTAACTGTTTTAACAACAGTTATTTCTCAACCGAGCAAGGATGTTTTCATGGTGGATGCCGGAACAAAATGCTTTGGTTTAGATAAAGGTGCTCATAGCGTAGCCTTATTGAGTGGCTATGGTATTGTAAAAGATCATCCCGAGTTAATCGTAGAAAGTTTATCCGAAGAGGTCGGCAAAATAAGAGCTATTGGAAGTACAAATTTAAAAGTGGGGCAGAAGATAGAAGTTATACCTAATCATGCCTGTTCATCAGCGAATATGACAAGCTTTTTTATTGGACATAGAAAAGGTCTGGTCGAAAGAATGATTGCCGTAGACGCTAGAAGGAATGCTTTCAGAGAGACTTCGCTGATCTTGTAATGGACGAGAAAAAATAGAAATGGGGAAAGAAAAGTGCTAAGTAAGATTTTAGGAAAGAATGCTGATGAATGGAAACAGGATTATCCACTTTTAGAACAATTGATGGCAACGCAGGAAGTCTTTTGGGTTAATCCGCTGTATGAAAGTGGTTGTAATCGAGTGATTACACCATTATTAGGTGACAAAGATATTGATGATGCCGAACAGAGACTGGCTCGGTTTGCACCATATATTGCAAAAGTTTTTCCAGAAACGAAAGGTTCTAATGGCGTGATCGAATCACCGCTAATAGAAATTAGCAGTATGAAGCAGCAAATAGAAAATCTTTATCATCAAGAAATGAGTGGAAGATTATATCTGAAGTGTGATAGCCATTTGCCAATTTCAGGGTCCATCAAGGCACGTGGCGGGATTTATGAGATTCTCAAAGTTGCAGAAGATATTGCAATCAAGCAAAAAATGTTAACTCAATGTGATGACTATTCGATTCTGGACAGCGAACAATTTAGGAACTTGTTTTCTCAGTATACCATTATTGTAGGGTCAACAGGTAATTTGGGCTTAAGTATCGGTATCATGAGCGCTGCACTAGGTTTTAACGTGATCGTTCATATGTCTGCAGACGCAAAACAATGGAAAAAAGATATGCTTAGAGCAAAAGGTGTTACGGTTATAGAGCATCAATCCGATTACGGTAAAGCAGTGGATGCAGGTAGACAACAGGCGCAGCAAGATCCAAATAGTCATTTTGTGGATGATGAAAATTCTCAAGACTTATTTCTTGGTTATGCTGTTGCAGCAAAACGTCTAAAAAAGCAGTTGGATGAGCTACAAATTCTTGTTGACGAAGATCACCCTTTGTTTGTATATCTCCCCTGTGGTGTGGGCGGTGGACCTGGTGGCGTTACTTTTGGCTTGAAGACAGTTTATAAAGATTCTGTCCATTGCTTTTTTGCTGAGCCGACACACTCGCCAGCTATGCTGATGGGGTTAATGACAGGGTTGCATAATAAAGTATCTGTTCAGGATTTTACCATAGATAATGTAACGGATGCCGATGGTCTTGCTGTCGGTAGACCGTCGGGTTTTGTTGGAAAGACGCTTGAAAAGGATATTAGTGGCGTAGTTACTGTACAAGATAAACAATTATATCGCTGGCTTGGAATGTTGGCTGACTCCGAAAAAATATGTCTTGAGCCATCTGCATTAGCTGGTTTTGCTGGAGTAATCAAATTGTTTACAGAATCTGGCGGAAAGAAATATTTGGAACAAAGCCACCTTTTGTCTCAGATGAAAAATGCCACGCACATTGTCTGGGCTACTGGGGGAAGCATGGTCCCTAAGGAAATGATGGATTGTTTTTATCATAAAAGTGAGGAAATAAGTCGCAAGGGGAAAAATGGATGAACGGTAAATCATTACTTATGATAGTTAAGTTGTGATTGTGGCTAATATTATTTTTGATGATACTCTCATTTATATTGATGGCAAAGAAGTCTATTTATCATCGGTTTTATAAACTTTTCTATGTCTGCTTGTATTTTATTGGAAAAGTATAATTACGGAGTCTGCAATTATCAACTTTATCCATATGGGAGGAAAGTATCAATGAAAAATATTTTAATAAAAGCAAATAATTTTACTGGCAAATATCTGGTTTTTGGTCTTCTATATGTTGGTTATTGTATTTGTTATATGGATCGTGCCGCAATTAATATTGCTTTAGCATCGATTGGGAAGGAATTTAGTTTAAATCCTTCTGCAATGGGAGCTGTGTTAAGTAGCTTTTTTGTAAGCTATGCGTTGATGCAATTGCCAGGAGGATGGCTTGCTGATAAGTTCGGTTCTAAAAAAATCATACTGTTTTCTTTATTTTTTTGGTCGCTCTTTACATTGTCTACCGGATTGGCATGGTCGTTAGCTGCATTAATTGCGATACGCTTTCTATTTGGTATTGGTGAGGGCGCCTGGCCTTGTGCTTGTTTAAAGGCACTTGCTGAGTATTTTCCTAAGGCCGAACGTCCTAAAATGACAGGAGCGATTATGTCTTCCAACTATGTGGGAAGTGCTATAGCTCCCATGATTATAGCTCCTATGTTGCTCTATTTTGGCTGGAGGCATATGTTCTATACGATTGGAATCCTTGGCATTGCTTTTGTTTTTGTTTATTGGTTTATTGTGCGGCCTGCTGGAAAAGAAAAAATAGAGGAAAGTGATGAAAGTGGCAAAAATAATGTAAATTCTTTTCCAAAGGTTAATATGAAGACTTTATTAAAAATGCCTGTTATGTGGCAGTTAGTTATTGCTTGGTTTGCTTTAAGTTTAGTGAATAAAGGCTTAGATTCATGGATGCCAACGTATTTGTTGACTGTACGCCATTTGGATTTGAAAGCAATTGGTCTTTTGACACCGTTGCCTTTTATTGCTGCAGGAATATCGACAGCAATTGGCGGTTGGGTGATGGATCGTTTTTTTGATGGAAAAGAGAAATATTTATTGTTTTTTAGTGCAGCATTAACGGCTTTTTTTCTTTACTTCATGTTTACGGCGCAAACAGTGATGATGGTGATTTTGTTTCAAAGTTTAGTGTATTTCTTTAAATGTTTTGTTTTTGCTTCCGTATTGGCTCTGCCGATGAAGTTACTGCCTGGACATGTTGTGGGTTCGGCTACAGGTATGATTCAATTAGGAGGGCAGTCAGCTGGTTTTGTTTCTCCAATACTTATCGGACTGATGATTAGTGCTTTTGATGGTTCCTATGATGCAGCATTTTGGTTTTTAATTGGGGCGTCTTGTTTGTCGGCGCTGGCAAGTCTTACTATGAAAAACGGAAAAATCATTCTTTGTAAAGCTGAGTCAAAAAGCCCTAACATTTGAAAGTTTTTCTGATAGGCAATGATTTTGATAAGGCGGTGGGATAATTGTTGAAAAGTATTCAGGCAAAAATGACGATTATGATGTTGGCTATTTGTTTAGGGTCCCTTGGGTTACTCGGGGGGATCAATTACTGGCGGGCATTGGGAATTATTACTGACAACGTTACGCAAAATATGCAGCAGCAAGCCACTGTATCCGCTCGGGATGTCGGAAATTGGTTAGATACACGCAAGGCGGAAATCTCTTTTATTTCTTCAGCACCTGAGATACAAAGAGGACAAGCTCAGGAAATTTTTCCCTTTCTTTTAAATATTGCCAAGGATCATCCTTTATATGGAATTATGGGCTATATTTACCCCGATGGCACGACTATTAGTACATTGGGAAAGCCAGTTAATCTGGGGGACAGAGAATATTTTAAGCGGGCTATAAAAGGGGAAATATGTGTTTCCGATCCGCTGATTGCTAAATCCGGCAGTGATTTGCTTTCCGTTATTGCTGTTCCAGTTAAGGTAGATGGCAAAGTAACTGGCGTGGTATATGGGAGCGTGAATGTGCAGGGCCTTACTCAGCAGGTACTGGAAATTAAAGCTGGAAAAACGGGCTATGCCATGCTAACTCAGGCAGATGGATTAAGAATTGTCCATCCTGATCCGGAAATAGCTATGAAAGACAATCCTTTGAAGAATCCGAATCTCTCATTAGAGCAGAAAGCAATGAACGAACATATGGTGGCAGGAGATACAGGTGTCGTTAGAATCGCTGATAAAGGGGTAGAAAGTTTTACTGCTTATGCACCTGTACCTGGCGTCCATTGGTCGTTAGCAGTGACCGTACCGGTGTCGGAGATGACAGGTGTTATTTCGTCACTTACAGTCCTATCACTGGTAACCATTGTGATTGTCTTAATGATGGCTGCACTGCTTATTGCTTGGTATGCGCGAAAAATTGCCGGGCCTATTAAAAAAATTGAAGTAGTGGCGAATCAAATTGCCGAGGGTGATATCAGACCGTTAGAACTGAATATCTCTTCGGAGGACGAGATTGGACGTCTCAGTCAAACTTTTGTTAAAATGACAAAAAATTTGCGTCAGTTAATTCAACAAGTTTTAGGGGTTACAGATCAGGTCGCGGCATCGTCGGAAGAACTGACAGCGAGTGCAGGGCAGTCGGCTCAGGCGGCAAATCAGGTGGCCGGCTCTATTACAGCAGTCGCGGAAGGGGCGACTAGTCAGTTGAAAGCGGTGGAGAATTCGTCGACAGTGATTGAACAGATGGCGAGTCATCTCCAACAGGCTGTTACAATGAGCAATAAAGTTGCTGGGAAATCTGTGCAGGCGCATGAAAAAGCGACGGAGGGCCGTCAGTCTGTTTCCGAGGCTATTACACATATGACACAAATTCGTGAAACCGTCGATTCTTCAGCGCAAATCGTAGAAAAATTAGGGGAACGTTCCAAGGAAATTGGTCAAATTGTGGATGTGATTGCGAGTATAGCCGGTCAAACAAATCTTTTGGCATTGAATGCAGCGATTGAAGCAGCACGGGCCGGCGAGCAGGGGAAAGGCTTTGCCGTTGTAGCCGAAGAAGTGCGTAAATTGGCTGAACAGTCACAGGAGGCAGCCAAAAAAATCGCCGAATTAATTGGTGTGGTTCAAACAGATACCAATCAGGCTGTTACTGCGATGGCTGTGGGCACCGATAAAGTAAAGATTGGGGCGGAAGTGGTTGATACTGCCGGAAAAGTTTTTCAAGAAATTGAGGCTTTAGTAATGGAAGTTTCAGATCAAGTCAAAGAAATAACTGCAGTGATTCAGCAAAATGCAGTGAATAGTCAGCAAATTGTTTCTTCTGTCAAAGAAATTGATGCTTTAAGTAAAAAAGCTGTGGAGGAAACTGAAACAGTTTCTGCTGCTACACAGGAACAATCGGCATCGATAGAGGAAATTGCTTCTGCGAGTCAAGTACTTGCGAATATAGCGAAAAATCTTCAGCAAGTTGTGAGCAAATTTCAAGTGTGACAGCTATCTTTATCTATTGATTCTTTCCAATGGAAGGATTAAGATAGGAATAAGATAGTTGATGAAAAAGTTACAGTTAAATAGTGGATTCATTGACAACGGTGTCAGTACAGACAATATTCTGTAGTGGCACCGTTTTATTTTATATTGACAAAAAGGAAACTGATACTATAAAGAGGAAATTTATACTAGAATTCCAGAGTGAGAGGATGAGGAATATGGACAGACAAACGGTAGCTCAAAAAATTCTTGAGGCGAAGGCAGCCAAAGGTTTGACTTGGGCCGAAATTTCTGCGCCAAGTGATCATTCCGAATGCTGGGTTGTGGCAGCATTATTGGGGCAAGCTACTATGTCTCAGGCAGAAGCAGAAACAGTTGGCAATCTCTTAGATTTAGACGAAGAAGTGGTTACTTCCTTAACTCAGATTCCTTATCGAGGTGCGGAGGTGCAAATGCCACCAACGGACCCGCTGATTTATCGCTTTTATGAAATTGTCATGGGTTATGGTTCTACTTTTAAAGAACTGATACAAGAAAAATTTGGTGAGGGTATTATGAGTGCTATTGATTTTGAAATGGATATTCAGAAAAAAGAAGATCCCACGGGGGATCGCGTTATCGTTACTTTAAACGGGAAATTCTTGCCTTATAAGAAATGGTGAAAAAAGTAGCTGGCTATTTTTTTTGAAGGGTCTATTGCTGTTCTTTTATTGCAGTATCCTTGGATCCGAATGAAAGTTAATGTTTGATGAGTTTTGACAGAGATGTATCATGGTGTAACTGAAAGCCTTTTACTTGAGAGAAGAGTATGCCACTCATTATCAGTATGCAGCCGAAAAATTCTTGAAGCCCTAATCGTTCATTAAGTATGAGATAGCCGCCTATGGCAGCAAAGACCGTTTCCATGCTAAGAATAATGGCAGCATGAGCAGGAGAAGCATGTTTTTGTCCTTCAATTTGCAGTGTATAAGCAACACCAACGGAGCAAATGCCTCCATATAGAATGGGAGCACTTGCTTGGATGATGCCTGTTATTGTGATGGTTTCATAGAACAAAGCTGTGGCCAGACTGAGCAATGAACAAGTGAGAAATTGAAAAAAAGCTAATAATAAGGTGTTTACTTTTAAAGAAACGTGATCAATGAATAAAATATGTAGGGCCCAGAACAAGGCACCAACTAATTCAAAACAATCGCCGTATGAAATGGTGAGGCTTTCTTTTACACAAAGAAAGTATAGGCCTGTTACAGCAAGGAATGAGCCAATCCAATTATTGATTGTCATGCGTTGTTTTAGGAATATACCGAAGAAAGGCACAAGTATAATGTAAAGGCACGTGATGAAAGCTCCTTTGCCTGCTGTCGTATAAATCATGCCGATTTGCTGCAACGAAGCGGCGCTAAATAGGATGATTCCGGCGGTTATTCCAGCGTGCCAGTCCTTTTTAAATTTATCATGGGCCTGCGTTGAAAGGAACAGACTATTTTTGTGAAACAAGATGAGCGGGATTAATGAGAGGCTTCCTAAGG
This sequence comes from Pelorhabdus rhamnosifermentans, assembly GCF_018835585.1. NCBI lineage: Bacteria > Bacillati > Bacillota > Negativicutes > Selenomonadales > Sporomusaceae > Pelorhabdus > Pelorhabdus rhamnosifermentans. The sequence goes on along the minus strand of NZ_JAHGVE010000014.1, from coordinate 1,784 downwards.
CAAAGCGTACACCATTAAACGTAAAGGGCCCTAAGTAATCCATGCCGACACGTTGCGCAACGAAGGCCAAGCCCCAGATTGCGGCTGCAAGTAAAAGTAAAAAATTTGATCGAGCTGCCAAATTACAACCTCCTAAAAAAGTTGTTAAGAATATCTGCTTATTGTAACTCTTTTCGTTTCGTTCGGTCAACTTTTTCCGTATAGATAAACCGGTAACTGCCAGGGCAATATACAGATAAGGTCGGACGTGTCGATTTTTTACAATCAGGCTGCGCCAGTTTATTGTATAATTAGTATGCAGATAAAATTGTAATGGCAGGGATCGGCTAATGAGATTATGTAAGTTAGTACCGAATCAATGTTTGCGACCTTATGTCAGTCGTTATTGGGTATGGGAGAATGAATCGGTTTTACCGAAGATTTTTTCCGGTACAGGTACGGAATTAATGTTTCATTATGGTGAATCACTCACAGGAACGAACCAGTCGGGTAAGGTTTTTACCTTGCCTAAGTGCTATATTATGTCGCCGCGTTTTCAGTATTATCAACTTTATCCTGGCAATCAACTTGGCTTTATTTCGATTCGGTTTCGTGCCGGGGCCTTTCGCCATTTTTGCAAGAATCCAGTTACTGAGTTCGTTGACTCATTTGTTGATATTGAAGAGTTATGGGGGAGCAAAGGACTGGAATTTAAACAACAAGTGATGGTGGCCGAAAATCTCCAACAGCGTATCGCAGTTATTGAAAAGTTTCTGATGTGCTTTTTAATTCAATACTATAAAAGCGAACAAAGTTTGGATACAGCGATCCAAACTTTATTATATGATTATAAAAGCGTAAGACTTCAAGATCTCTGTAGAAATTTATTTCTTAGTCAGCGGCAATTGGAAAGGAAGTTTAAAGAAGCTGTAGGAGTTACTCCCAAAGCTTTTCAGAAAATCTCCCGTTTTGAAGCAGTAGTGAAACATTTATTACTTTGTCGAAGTAAAAATTATTTAGATGAAGCACTTGGACAAGGATATTATGATCAATCACATTTTTTAAAAGATTTTAAAAATTATATTGGTGAATATCCAACCTCATTTTTGCAGGAAGAAAATTTTATGTCGCATTTTTACAATGAAAAATTGCCAAATGGAGCTAGAATAGATTATGGATGATACAATCAAATGATGAAAAGGGGAAGGTTAGTATGGCTTTTAAAGCAGCGTTTATTTTTATTGCGCCGGAAAATGATAGTAAGGCTCATCAGGCAGTGATTTCTGCCCCTGTTGTAGAGTTGCATGTTGTAGGTGTGAAAAATTATGATGAAGCGGTACATATTGCGAAAGAATTAGTTGAGCAGGGCGTTAGTGCAATCGAATGTTGCGGAGGATTTGGTGTTGAGGGGGTGGCGCAGATTAAACAGGCTGTAGGAGATAAGGCAGCAGTTGGTGTTGTAAGATTTGATACTCATCCAGGACTCGAATACAAGAGTGGTGATGATCTTTTTAAGTGATACTTAATGCAATTCAATAGTAGTAGGCTAATTTTTGCTGAATTCTCTTTTTTTATATGGAAAATAAAACGAAATATTCCAAGCCTTGACTTTCCATATTGATTTAGTATAATAAACTTAATATATTTTACGAACATTTTTGGCAACGGCGCCGATAGCTGAGCTTTTGGTGCCGAAAAAAGCTGGCTAATAGGCCAATGTCATTAAGATAATGCATAGAGTATGAATCCCCAAAAGAACCGAGTACGAAAAAAGCGTACCCGGTTCTTTTTTTGTACAAAAAGGT
>NZ_JAHGVE010000013.1 GCF_018835585.1 Pelorhabdus rhamnosifermentans | reverse complement strand
ATGATAACACCGATACCGGAAATTTCATCTTCCATTTGAATAAATTTACCGCCTACCTGGGGGAGACGTTTAGCCATAAGCTCGGCGATTTCAGTTGAGGGCGTAATGGGATAGCCGCCAAAGAAACGGGCGCCGGCAGCAATGGCTCCTTCAGCACAGGCCTGATTGCCTTGCATGAGGACAGTTGCCATAACAAAATTCACTCCTTTTATTTTTCAACGAATATGGCGTAGTCTGGACAACGCAGTTCACACTGTTTGCAGCTAATACATTTGGATTCGTCAAGAATTTCTACTTTTTCAATTTCGTTTACTTTGAGTACTGCTTTGGGGCAAAAGGTTACGCAGATGCCGCAGCCTTTGCAGCGTTTTGTTTCGATTTTTAAGCTCATACTTTCACCTCTTTCAGCCTGTCTGTTCTCAAACCTGCGGGTTAGTCCACATCAAAAATCTTACCGGGATTTAAAATAAGATTGGGGTCAAGCGCTTTTTTTATGGCTTTCATTGCAGCAAGTTCTACAGGATCCGTAAACTCAGCCATCAGCTCTTTGCGTTTATAACCGATGCCATGTTCGCCAGATAATTTACCGCCCAGACGATACACGGTGGAATAAAGATCCTGTTGGAATTTTTGAATCTTTTCATCCCATTCAGCATCAGGCGTATCACATTTAAGAATGTTCAAATGAATATTGCCATCGCCAGCATGGCTGGCTGTGCGAGTAATGAGTCCATAAGTCTCGCGCATCCGGACAATTTCATGCATCATGCTGGCAATTTGGTCTACAGGTACGACGATGTCCTCTTTTGCGACAGTTAGGCTTTCAGCCCGCAACGCTTCAGCAAAGGATTTACGGGCCCGCCAGATTTTTTGCGAATCGGCTACAAGTACACTCAGTGCTCCATTTTCTGTACAAAGCTCATCTAATAAAATGCTTTTATCGTCTAACGCCTCTTCTGTATCGGCCTCTACTTGAATAATAATATAATTGCCAACATCACTATTGGGAAGTTTCTCATTTAAAAATTTCTCCACACTTTGGATGGTAATGGTATCCATAAACTCAACGCAAGTCGGTGTAATGCCTGCTTTAATTACCTTGGATACAATTGCAATGGCTGATTCTACATCAGGGAAGACAGCGAGCAAATCAATCATATTTTTTGGCAAGGGTTTTAATTTGAGCGTAATCTTGGTCACAATGCCCAGTGTACCTTCTGAACCAATGATCAGTTGTTCCAAATTATAGCCTGTCGTGTTTTTCTCCAGCCGCCCACCGAGCGTGGTAATGTCGCCACTTGGCATAACGACTTCTAATGAATAGACTTGATGACGTGTTGTACCGTACTTGACAGCCTTATTACCGCCGGCATTTGTGGCCACATTGCCGCCAATAAAACAGCTGTCACCGCTGCAGGGATCCCCTGCATAAAACAGGCCTTTGGCTTTAACGGCTTTTTGAACATCGTCGGTACGTACGCCAGGTTCTACAACAGCATATAAACTCTGGGAATTAATTTCGAGTATGCGGTTCATTCTTTCTAAACTTAGTACAATGCCCCCAAAACTGGGAACGGCCCCACAGGCAAGTCCCGTACCTGCGCCACGGGGTATAATGGGAATAAGATACTGATTGGCAAACTTTACGACAGCGGCTACTTGTTCGGTTGTTTCGGGAAATACGACTGCATCAGGCATATGAGCGTAGTGGCTATCAGGTACTTCATCGTGGCTATAGGGTTCGATGATGTCCGGATCTGTTACTACTTGTTTTACACTCAAGCTACTTTGCAGTTCATGGATCATATCTGTTGTTATTTGATTGTATTTTTGCATTTTCTTCTCTCCTCATTTGACAAGCTCGCACCCCAAAACTCATCTGACTTCACTATAGGCTCTATAGAAGACTTTTAGGAACAAGTTATAATCTAAAAAATGACGAATAACAAAAAAAAAGACAAACATACCAAATCTTCCAACAAAGAAATAAAGTTTTAGACAAGATGCTCTAAATAAACAAGCTCAATCCATGGAGCGAGTTTGAACCAATCCGTATGAGGGAGATAATCACGACCATAAACAACCCGGCTAATACCCGAGGTAATGATCAGCTTTTGACACTCTGGACAAGGCCGATCGGTACAATAAAGCGTTGCTTCCCGGCGTTCTTCCGGTCCACACTCAAGCAAAGCATTGGGTTCAGCATGAACACAGCGAATACAATGACCGTCAAGCATTTCACACCCTTCATCAATGCAATGAGGCAAACCAGCTGGACTGCCATTATACCCGGTCCCCTTGATTCGCTTATCTTTAACAACAAGCGCGCCTACATGTCGACGCAGACAGGTACTTCGTTCAGCGACTATAAAAGCAATATCCATAAAATACTGATCCCAGTCTTTCCGCATACGAACCTCCTTACAGCTCATGGAATAGCTAAAAAAGTAAACCAATCATCTCCAAGAAACAATGAAGCTGGGAACCTACCTGTCATAACGAAGAAGCAGATCCAACCTATGATCTGCTTCTTTCACCTGAATAGGCGCGTTAGACTTGTGTTTCAACTATTCATTTCGTTCCAAAAATACGATCCCCTGCATCACCGAGGCCAGGAATAATATAACCATGTTCATTTAATTTAAGATCTACAGCAGCTGTATAAATTCCCACATCAGGATGCTGTTCATTGACAAGGTTGATCCCTTCTGGCGCTGCAACAAGGCACATCAATTTGATATTTTTAGCGCCGTGACGCTTCAAAAGAGCAATGGCGGCTGCTGATGACCCGCCTGTCGCAAGCATGGGATCAATCACAATAAAATCTCTTTCTTCCACATCGGTAGGCAATTTACAGTAATATTCAACAGGCTGAAGGGACTCAGGGTCACGATAAAGTCCCACATGACCGACTTTCGCTGCGGGAATAAGTCTCAATACGCCATTTACCATCCCTAAACCGGCGCGCAAAATGGGCACAACACCCAGCTTTTTTCCCGCCAACATTTTACAATGACATTTGGACACGGGTGTCTCAATTTCCACATCTTCCAAAGGCAAATCGCGTGTGATTTCATAAGCCATGAGTGTGGCAATTTCTTCAAGGATTTCTCTGAATTCTTTCGTACCTGTTCGAATGTCTCGAATCAAGGACAGCTTATGCTGAATAAGCGGATGATTAATTAAATGAACTTGCATTCCGTCCACTCCTTTGTCTTCTTTATGAGCCCAATTAAGCATATAAGGGATATTTTTGGCACAGCTCCGCTACCTTAACCCTCGCAGCCTGTTTCACTGTAGCATCATGTGGTGCACTTAGTACCATAGCAATAATTTCGCCGATGACCGCCATGGCCGTTTCATCCATCCCCCGTGACGTAACAGCTGCCGCACCCAGACGAATTCCACTTGTTACAAAGGGACTGGCCGGATCAAAAGGAATGGTGTTTTTATTGACAGTCACGCCAACGTCATCAAGCAACTTCTCTGCTTCTTTGCCTGTAATCGTTTGGGGACGCACATCGACAAGCAGCAAGTGATTATCTGTGCCACCTGACACAAGGGTAAACCCACTGTTCACAAGTTTTTCTGCCAAAGCTGCTGCGTTGGCAACAATTTGCTGCTGATAACGGCAAAAATCCTGCGTACTTGCTTCTTGAAGAGCCACAGCTTTGGCTGCAATGACATGCATAAGCGGACCACCCTGGATACCCGGGAAAATAGCCTTGTCAATCGCTTTGGCATATTGTTCACGACAAAAAATCATTCCACCACGAGGGCCCCGTAATGTTTTATGAGTTGTTGTTGTAACAAAATCAGCATGAGGAATAGGACTGGGATGAAGCCCTGCTGCTACAAGCCCGGCAATATGAGCCATATCTACCATCAAAAGTGCTCCAGCCTCACGAGCAATTTCGCCAAGTTTAGCAAAATCAATGATCCGCGGATAGGCGCTGGCACCTGCTACAATCATTTTAGGATGACGAGTAAGAGCCAACTCTCGGAGCGCATCATAATCAATCTGCTGACTCTTGTCATCAACACCATAGGGAATCACAGAGAACCATTTGCCGGAAAAATTCACAGGACTGCCATGTGTAAGATGACCGCCATGAGACAAGTTCATGCCCATAATAGTATCACCTGGTTTTAACATAGCAAAATAAACAGCCATATTGGCCTGTGCACCAGAGTGCGGCTGAACATTGACATGATCGGCACCAAACAGTTTTTTAGCTCGATCGATTGCTAGTTGTTCCACAACATCAACATGTTCACATCCGCCATAATAGCGGTGACCGGGATAGCCTTCGGCATATTTGTTCGTCAATACCGATCCCTGTGCCTCCATGACTGCCTCGCTAACAAAATTTTCTGAAGCAATCAGTTCAAGTTTGTTCTGCTGACGCTTCTTCTCCAGCGCGATAGCCGCAAAAATTTGTGGATCTACTTGTTCTAACAGGGACATGCTATTCCTCCTCTTTCTTTGTACCTATATTATTGATAAACAGCCCGCGCCCCACCAATAAGCTTTGGACGCGTTTTTGCAGCAATAATCAGTGCCTGTCCTACCTGTTTTTGCACAAGTCTTACAGGCACAGCTACAGGCCGTAAATGCATACCAATTAACGTACAGCCAATATCAATGCCTGCATGGGCGGCAATCTCCTCTACAACAACAGGATCCGTAAAATCCTGCATGGCCTGCGCTGCCAGAGCTCCACCAGCATGACGCACAGGAATAACCGAAACCTCAGGCCAACCATATTTTTGTTGTGCTGAACGTTCCACAACAAGAGCCCGATTTAAATGCTCACAACATTGGATAGCCAAATAAACGAGCTTACGATCTGCCATATGCCTCAGTTCTGTTAACAGCACCTTGGCCACCTCATCAGAACCAGCTGAACCGATTTTTTCACCTTGCACTTCACTTGTACTACAACCAACAACAAAAACCTGACCTTGTTTCAGATCAGCCAGGCTAAACAGTTCCTCAGTTGCCTTACGAACGTCACAGCCAATTTGTTGCAATTCTTCCTTATATTCCACCTGAATTCACCTCAACGGTTTTGCTCAATCTCCATAATTTTATTTACCCGACGAGCATGACGCCCACCGGCAAAAGCTGTATTTAACCATGTCTCTACAATCATAAGCGCCAGTCCTGGGCCTGTCACTCTTTCACCAAGCGTTAAAATATTCGCATCATTATGTTCTCGTGCCATTTGTGCCGAATAAACATCTGTACAAAGAGCCGCCCGAATACCATGTACTTTGTTGGCTGAGATGGAAACACCAATGCCTGTCCCACAAATCAAAATACCCCGTTCATACGTGCCATCCGCAACAGCCACAGCCAGTTTCTTGGCAACATCGGGATAATCTACCGATTCGCCGACCTGCGCACCAAAATCGAAAAATTCAATGTCATTTTCTGTGAAATAATGTTTTATTTCGTCCTTTAAATGAACTCCGCCATGATCACTGCCAATAGCAAGCACCATCAAAGTATCCCTCCCACAATCATTCGTTGTCATTTTTCTGCAAAGTTCTCGTTTTTTCCTGCCTGTTTACAAATCTTTCTCCAGGCTTTATAAATCAGCTTGTCCAACATGACGGCGCAGCGCTCATATTCTGCTAGGCTACCGCCAAAAGGATCGACAACCTCCTGTTTTTCCTCGCTATATTCAGCTAAGGTACTCACCTTTCCGCTGGCCTCTGGAAATAACTGAAGCAGGTAAGTCTTGTGACTGACCGTCATTGTCAATATAAGATCAGCTGCTACTACATATTCTGCCGTGAGAAGATGGGATTCATGCGACATAAGATCAAGACCGCGCGCTTTCATGACCGCCTTGGCACCAGAAGAGGCTGGCTGCCTATCAACCGCTGCTAAACCTGCCGACTGAACGGTAATCTTTTTTTCCAAATGAGCTGATGCAATTTTTTGTTCCAATAAGGCTTCCGCCATGGGACTCCGGCAGGTATTGCCTGTACACACAACAAGGATATGCAATGAACTTCCTCCTGTTCCCTTAAAATAGGCCCTTCATAAATAGATGAAGGCCAAACAGCGTAAGTAGCGCTCCGCCACCTACTTCGGCATAAGCACCCACATAGCGCCCAAGCTGTCTCCCGACACTCAGTCCCGTACAACTGATAATAAAAATAACCCATCCAAGCAATATACTTAGACGAATAAGATCGACATCCATCATCCCCATGCTAATACCAGCTGCAAAAGCATCAATACTCACACTCGTGGCAAGCATCAACAGCGTCCAGCCCTGAAGGGGATGACTGTAAGAAGCAGCTTTGTGTTTGACAAAACTTTCGCGAATCATATTAACGCCAATGAGTACCAAAATGACGGCGCCAAGCAGATCGGCCCAATTTTGAATAACTGCCTGCGGCCCTAATACCTGCTGAGAACCCACTTCTTCCACAAAAGTGCCCAGCCCATGTCCTAAATGATAGCCCGTTAAGATCATGACAATATGGAATAGGGCAAAGACAAGAGAAGCGCGAAAAATTGTCCAGCGTGAAAGGTGCGTCATCCCAATGGGAATTGCAACGGAAAATAAGTCCGTCCCAAGAGCAAAACTCAGCAGTAGTAAATTAAGTACTGTCAATAGACTCACCTCTCCTTTTCTTTCAAAGTATATGATGGAAAAGGAGAGAAATGTCTAGACTTTTATGACTTGGTGCCCTGCCGCTTTGCGCAGCCGATTCATAACAGCACGGCCAATGCCTTGCTCGTCAATACCTTGAGCCAAAATTATATCCACTGTTTTATGGTCAAAAGACCGTAGCACCCTGAAAATCCGACTGGCAATATCTTGCGGCCGAGTGAGCGAGCCAAATGTCGCCAAAACTGCCACAGGCGGCAAAGAATATTGCCATTCATCACAAACAAGGAGGCCCACTTTTTTCCCTTGCCCTGAGTAAGCCATCGCTTGCTTCTCGATAGCCTGGCGCTGTTTATCCACTGCCCCTTCGAAAAGCAGCACAGGCGCAACAGGTGCATAATGCCGATACTTCATGCCAGGAGACTTGGGAATCGCAAGAGAATCGCCGTTCAGACCTGGATCGATATCAACGCGTTTCAAGACGGCTGTAAGCATTTCATAAGTAATACCACCTGGACGTAAAATCGTTGGCACAGTTGTAGTACAATCGACAACAGTTGATTCAACACCAATAGTACAATCGCCACCATCAAGTATCATGTCAATTTTACCGTCAAGATCTTCCTTCACCGCAGCGGCTGACGTCGGACTGGGACGTCCTGATCGATTAGCGCTTGGAGCAGCAATAGGCACCTGAGCTGCACGAATCACTTGTTGAGCAATCAGTGAGCTTGGAAAGCGTACAGCAACCGTGTCAAGACCGCCTGTCACCACATCAAGAACGCGCTCGCTGCGCGGTACGATTACCGTCAATGGTCCGGGCCAAAAGGCCGCTGTAATGATTTTAGCACTTTCAGGTAGGGTTTTCGCCAACTCATAAAACGTGTCTAATTCGGCAATATGCAAAATAAGCGGATTATCGGACGGACGCCCCTTGGCCTGATAGATATTACGCAATGCCTCTTCCTGATAAGCGCTGGCACCCAGACCATAAACGGTCTCTGTTGGGAAAGCCACCAACCCGCCCCGCTTTAAAATCGTTCCTGCCTCAGCAATCACAAGTGGATCAGGCGTCAGCGATGAAATTTTGTGAAAAACTGTATCCATAATACCCCTTCTCTATAGTAAGTCTTTTTTCTTTGCCAATATGATGACGCGTTCAATACCCGCATAATCCTTATGAATGGATTGAACAATCAATGGCGATGACAAGACCAATTGCTGAATATCCCTCGCTTGCCCCTGACCAATCTCGATAGCCAAAAAACCATTATCGTTTAAATAAGCCGCACTATTTTTAATCAAATGACGGTAAAAGTTTAAACCATCCTTGCCGCCCGCTAGAGCGTTCACGGGTTCCCGGCGAACTTCCGGCTCCAATGTTGCAATCACTTCATCAGGAATGTACGGCGGATTGGACAAAATAGCGTCAAACGTTCCTGTCAGAGGCTCTGTCATATTCCCTTCTAAGAACTCTACTCTCTCTCTAACAGCATGACGCCTTGCATTCTGCTGCGCCACAGCAAGGGCCTCCTCCGAAATATCGACCGCAACGCCTTGAGCATCTGGCAGTAAGTGCAACAGACTCACGATAATAGCTCCGCTGCCTGTCCCCACATCAGCCAAGCGTGGCTCGCGAAGAGGAGACAGTAATTTTTGCGCCGTTTCTACTAGGATTTCCGTATCTGGCCGCGGTATTAACACATGAGGCGATACAATAAAATCTAACCCCATAAATTCTTTCCTGCCAATAATATAAGCGACAGGTTGGCGCAGCGCCCGCTCCCTGACAGCTTGACGAAACTTTTGTAATTCCTCACTTTGCAAAGGCTGATCGAAATGCACATACAAGTGAATACGGTCGGTTTTCAAGACATGGGAAAGCAGTACTTCCGCATCAAGGCGTGGTGAAGCCACGCCTTTCTCGGTAAAGTACTGCTTAGTCCATGATAAAATACGGCTAATCGTCCAACACTCCGTCGCCATCACTGCACCTGCTTGAGCCGCTCACTTTGATCCGCTGTAATGAGGGCGTTAATCAACTCGGTTAAATCACCGTTCAAGATAAAATCCAACTTGTGCAAGGTAAGCCCAATGCGGTGATCTGTTACTCGGCCCTGCGGAAAATTATAGGTTCGAATACGTTCGCTACGATCGCCTGTACCGACTTGGCTTTTTCGTGCCTCAGCCACTTCCGCATGCTGCTGTGCCTCGGCCTGCTCTAGTACCTTAGCCCTCAGTACACGCATGGCTTGTTCACGATTTTTAAGTTGTGACTTTTGATCTTGACAGGTGACAATAATCCCTGTTGGCAGATGAGTAATACGCACAGCCGACTCCGTCCGGTTGACATGCTGTCCACCTGCGCCGCTGGCACAATACGTATCAATCTTAAGCTCCGTTGGATTAATATCGATGTCCACATCTTCTGCTTCAGCCAGTACTGCGACAGTGACTGTAGACGTATGAATACGGCCACCCGACTCTGTGGTCGGTACACGTTGTACACGATGAACACCACTTTCAAATTTTAAACGGCTATAAGCTCCATCGCCTTCCAGGACGAAGACGACCTCTTTAAAGCCACCCAAATCAGTGGGACTAGCATCCAATATCTCGACCCGCCACCCCTGTGTTTCTGCATAGCGCGTATACATACGAAACAAGTCCCCAGCAAATAAAGCCGCTTCATCGCCACCTGCACCGCCACGAATCTCCACAATAACATTTTTATCGTCATTAGGATCTTTGGGCAACATTAAAATCCGTAATTCTTCAGCCAGCACTTCATTTTTTGCTTTTAACTCCGTCAGTTCCTGTTGAACAAGCGACTTAAAATCATCATCCAATTTTTCTTTCAGCATTTCATTCGCATCAACTAAAGACTGTTGTACAACCTTATATTCACGAAATTTAGCAACAATGGGCGCTAATTTTGCGTGTGATCGGGTATGTTTCAACCATTCACTTTGATTGGCTAAAACAACAGGGTCACTAATTAAATTTTCTAGTTCTAAAAACTTATCTTCAATGGCCTGCAATTGTTCAAGCATGGTCATCCACCTTTGTTTCTGAGGATAAATAATTGGCTGGGTTTACGGCTGTAAGTGCCGCTACGGCAACTTCAATTTGATCATCACTCGGTTCTCTTGTCGTTAAATTTTGCAGCCACAGACCAGGCGTAATGGCAATGGCCACCCAGCGTTTTTCACTGCGTCCGGCAAAGCGAATAATCTCATAGGCAATGCCTGCCACAACGGGCAATAAAATTACGCGGGAAACAATACGTTCTAACAAATTGGGCCAGCCTAAAAAAGCAAATAGCACAATACTCACAATCATGACAATGAGCAAAAAGTTCGTTCCACAACGCGGATGAAGCCGACTGTAAGGACGAATATTTTCAGCTGTCAGTTCAACGCCTGCCTCATAGGCAAAAATCGTTTTATGCTCGGCACCATGATATTCAAATACCCGCTGAATGTCCCTCATGCGCGATATGCCAAAAATATAAGCAAAGAAAATAACCAAACGAAGCATTCCTTCCAGCAAATTGAGCAAAATGGGATCACTAATAGAGGTATGAATGGCTTTCGCCGCATAAGTCGGCAAAATAACAAACAAACCAATGCCAAGGACAAGCGCAAAAACCATCGTCATAGCAATTTCTTTATCAGACAGTTCTTCGCCTTCTTCTCCAGCGACTTGTGCCGAATAAGAAAGTGATTTCAGTCCATAAACAAGTGACTCGACGAGGGCAACTACGCCGCGTATCATCGGTTTTTTCAAGAGTGGATATTTATCTGCGACAGATGAAAGAGCTGATTTATCAATAGCAATGGTACCGCCTGGCTCCCTGACAGCTGTTGCGATATACTTAGGACCCCGCATCATGACCCCTTCAATGACAGCTTGACCGCCAATCGATACTTTTTGTTTCACAGGCTACCTCCTGATTGATTTCAGTATATAAATACAGCAGAGCATTTCTGCTCTGCTGGACCTATTGTTCTTATTTACCATAACGTTTATTGAATTTCTCAATTCTTCCGCCAACCGCTGCATTGCGTTGTTGACCGGTATAGAAAGGATGGCATTTAGAGCAAACGTCCACGCGGAGTTCTTTTTTTACAGAACCAGTGATAAACGTGTTTCCACAGCCACACACGACTTTGGCTTCCCCAAAGTTAGGATGAATATCTTTCTTCATCGCTTATTGCACCTCACTTTTTACTATCACGTTCTTTGACGTAATATATAGACTACTACAGTTTTCTTCTAAGAGTATAGCACAACAAAATAGGTTACGCAATATTTTCGTAAATGATTTCACCCTATCACTTCACTCGTCCTTGGACACATAATGACTAAAGCTACCTATCACAAGATGACTGTCTGAGCGTCCAAGGCGTTCAATAAAATTGCATACACCGAGACTAGGCGCAGCAGACTTCGGCATGATATTCCAAAAGGCATCGGGATCCAAATTAAGATTACGTAATTGTATCATATCAATCTTTGTTTCCCGTACAAAATTCTCCCAAGCCATCACTTCGTCTTGACGGTCGTTCAGACCTGGGAAAGACAACATATTAAGTGAAACAAAAACGCCGTGCGCTTTAGCATAGGCAATAGATTTTTTCACGTCAGCCAGGGTATAATTGCTACGATAATAGGCTTGATAAGTTTCTTCAAGAGCACTAATAATGCTGACACGCATATGCTCAAGGCCCGCATCAACAATGGCCTTTATGCCTTCAAAGAAACCGCCGTTCGTATTGATATTAACCACACCTTGATCTGTCGACTGACGGATCATCGTGATAGCAGAAGCGATGACCTCATAGGCAAGAGCCGGCTCGCCTTCACAGCCTTGGCCAAAACTAATCATCGGCTCATGCGAAGAAGCTAAATGATAGAGACCAATTTCCGCCACTTCAGCAGCCGTCGGACGAAATTCAATCCGGCTCTGGGGCGACGGACAACACTCCGATGCCTGAAGCGAAATACAGCCAAAACAATGAGCATTACAAGAAGGCGATGTAGGAATACCGGCCTCCCAGCGATGGTAAAAAAAGTTTTGTGCCGTACAACAATGCCAGGTCAACGAGCAGTGCGCCAGGTGCTTCACTAGACGGTTGCCCGAAAACTCCCGCTTGATGCGTGCCACCTTATCCTTGAGGGATTTTGTATTGTAATGATAAGGATGCCACTTTTCATTGTCATCACTTTTCACAGCTGCAACATAAATCGCATCATTGACAAGCGCTGTAGCAGTATAACCATAAAGAGGCAGAACAGGCGCATCATCTTCCTTAAAAAAAGCTGGCAAATAAGTCCGTGTATAACCAACCGGAAGCATGGCCGCCACAGCTAAAACTTTATCTGGCAAAGGCATTACTTTTCCCTGTTCATCAACATACACGGCCTGTCTATCTGGCAGCAGCATGAGTTCAGAGCCTTCAGGCAAGGGAATAAGATCTTTTTTTAATAGCGGCACAAGTCGATCACCGATACGCCCTGCCGCAGGATAGCCGGGAGCATCAAATATTTCGCCGTCCTTGTCAGCAAACAAAGCAGTTACCATATTATCACCTATTTATTCTTATTGAATTGATTCATAGCCGGAGCAATTCCATCGGTTAGCCAAGCTTCAGTCGCCAGAACCGCCTGTCCAATAGCATCCCGAATTAAGGGGGCTTCTTCGGTTGTAAAAGGCGTAAGCACATGATCAACAACAGGCCGCATGCCACTTGGATGACTAATGCCAATTTTGATGCGGGAAAGAGTGTCCTTACCCAAGTGCAAAATAATTGATCCCAACCCGCGATGTCCACCTGAAGTACCCTTAGCCCGTAACCTAAGCTTTCCCACAGCTAAATCAAGATCATCATATATAATGAGGATATCTGTTTCAGTGATCTTGAAAAAACGCGCCAAAGCACTGACAGCAACGCCGCTGTTATTCATAAATGTCTGCGGTTTCACAAGTAAAATGCGTTCACATTTAAAGCGATAATCAGCTACAAGTGCTTCTTCTTGAAATTTCCAATCGGTTACTCCCCATTTCAGAGCCAATTGCTGGAGTACCATAAAACCAATATTATGACGCGTAGCCGCATATTCAGAGCCTGGATTTCCTAAACCAACAATAAGTTTCATGTCATCACCTATCATTTAGCCTCACAGCTATAGTCCCTTTATTGTAGCATATCCCTGCAAATAAAAAAAACGTTCACGTTTCATAATACACCTAGCAGATACAAAAATCGTATTACTATCAGTAGAGAAGTCAAGTATAATGTAGAATGATGTGAAAAAGCAAGGAGTGATCTGCCTTTGGCAGTCACTCCTTGTTATGTCTCTTCGTTTATTAAGACAAACAATCAATCATCAAAAAGTTTGCTGACAGAAAGTTCACCAAAAATGCGAATAATCGCTTCAGCCATAAGCGGTGCTACAGAAAGCACTTTAATCTTATCACTGTGTTTATCTTTCGGCAAAGGAATGGTATTCGTAATAATTAATTCCTTCAAATTCGAGTTATTAATCCGCTCAACTGCCGGATCGCTCAGCACACCGTGCGTACAACAGGCATAAACGCTTTTAGCTCCCATCCGCTCCAAAGCTTTAGCACCTTCAGTCAGAGAACCAGCTGTATCGACAATATCATCGACAAGAACAGCATTCTTGCCTTCCACACTGCCAATCAAATTCATGACTTCAGCAACACCTGGCTCTGGACGCCGTTTTTCAATAATGGCAATCGGAGCTTCCAGACGATCGGCCAATTGTCTAGCACGTGTTACGCCGCCAAGATCTGGCGAAACAACAACAAGATCTGTTAATTCTTTTGATGTAATATAATCAGCTAAAATCGGGCCGCCTGGTAAATGATCAACAGGAATGTCGAAAAAACCTTGAATCTGTCCAGCATGAAGATCCATCGTAACGACACGCGTTACGCCGGCAGTTGTCAGAAGATTGGCCACAAGCTTAGCAGAGATCGGCTCCCGACCACGTGTTTTGCGATCTTGTCTGGCATAACCATAGTAAGGAATAACTGCCGTAATATGATTGGCTGAGGCCCGTTTTAAAGCATCTACCATAATAAGCAGCTCCATGTAATGATCATTGACTGGTGAACACGTAGGCTGAATGATAAAAACATCTGTACCACGTACACTTTCATCAATCATGACCTGAGTTTCGCCATTGTTGAAATGCCCCACAAAAGCGTCTCCTACGGAAATCCCTAAACATGCTGCTATTTCTTCAGCCAAAGGCTTATTGGCGTTGCCGCTGAAAATTCGCAGCCGTTTGCTATCTTCTAACATCGTTGCTAACCCCCATCATTTTACTTTCACTTGTTTTTAATTCTATCAACCCAACCAGCTAAATTGTTCTGTCTGGCCCGTGCTACACCCAGCGCCTGAGCTGGAACATTTTTTGTAATTGTTGACCCAGCCGCCACATAAGCACCGCGTTCAACAACTACGGGTGCTACGAGATTAGCGTTACAGCCAATAAAAGCATCATCTTCAATGGTTGTACGATGTTTGTGCACCCCATCATAATTCACCGTAATGGTGCCTGAGCCAATATTCACTCTTTCCCCCATGTCTGTATCGCCAATATAGCTCAGGTGAGGAAGCTTGCTTCCCTTACCAATCATGGAATTTTTGACTTCAACAAAATTACCTACTTTGACACCTGATGATAAATGCGTATTCGGCCTGAGATGAACATAAGGACCCACAATAACGTTCTCCTCAATAACTACTTCATGAGCATAACTGAAATGAAAAATTACGCCACTTGCGATTTGGCTGTTTTGAATCCGCGAATTAGGCCCAATTTCACAATGACTGCCAATTTTCGTGTTACCCTCAATCCAGGTAAAAGGATAGATGACCGTATCCGTACCAATCGTGACTGATTCGTCAATAAAAGTACTGTTTACATCCATGATAGTTACGCCCTGATCCATAAGCTCTTTTAATTTGCGCCGCCGTAATATCAACTCGGCCTCAGCCAATTGACTCCGCGAATTAATGCCGAGTGTCTCTTGGTAATCTTCCGCAGACACGGCTGCCACTTTCATCCCGCCTTTGACGAGAATGGAAATGACATCGGTTAAATAATATTCGCCTTGTGCGTTGTCACAAGTAAGTTCCCTCAGCGTACTAAGGAGTACCTGCTGATCAAAACAATAAATCCCGGTATTGACTTCTTTGATGGCTAACTCGTCTTGTGAAGCATCTTTTTGCTCCACAATCTTGAGTACTTGTCCCGTTTCATCACGAACTACCCGGCCATATCCTGTGGCATCAGGCATAGTAGCCGTAAGAACCGTAGCCTGAGCAACCTGTTCTTCATGTGCTGCAAGCAGCTTACTTAATAGTTCATGAGTCAATAGCGGCGTATCACCACAAAGTACCATGACTGTCTTGCTTTCAGCTGTCAATAAAGGAACAGCTTGCAAAACGGCATGTCCCGTACCCAATTGTTCCTGCTGAACAACAAATTCAGCTTGTCCAGCCAGTGCCTGTTGTACCTCATCAGCACCAAATCCGATGACAACAATATTCAATGTTGCCCCGGCATCTGTGGCAGCATCAAGGACATGCTGAACCATGGCCTTGCCACCTATTTTATGCAGCACCTTCGGCAAAGTAGATTTCATGCGCGTCCCTTTGCCTGCGGCAAGAATAACTGCGGTGCAGGAAGGTTTCGTCATAAAAATTCCCCCTGACAAACAAAGATTCCTAAAAAGGACATAAAAGTTGCTTTTCGACATAAAACACAATATTCCTCCAAAAGAATATTACAAATATAACAAAATTTAATCGGCTATGGGCTGAATATCTATTCGTTTATTATGTTCATCTACACCCTGTAAGATAAGCAACGCCGTATATTTTTCAACCAATTTCTGTATAGGCTCCCTCGTTGCAACAAGAACACCAATACCAACCGTCTCTGCCCCCAC
Organism: Pelorhabdus rhamnosifermentans; assembly: GCF_018835585.1. NCBI lineage: Bacteria > Bacillati > Bacillota > Negativicutes > Selenomonadales > Sporomusaceae > Pelorhabdus > Pelorhabdus rhamnosifermentans. The sequence continues at coordinate 120,783 of NZ_JAHGVE010000013.1, read as the reverse complement.
TTCGCGCGCTAAATCAACCATCCCGCGAGCCGTACCACCTGCTTTCATAAAGTCATCAATGATTAGCACGCGCGAACCACTTTGAATAGCCCGCCTAGGTAGCGACATGGTTTGAATGCGATGGGATGAACCTGTCACATAATTAATACTAACAGCCGATCCTTCTGTGACGCGACTACCACGGCGTACAATGACAAGTGGCACATGAAAAGCTCTGGCAGTCATAAGTGCCAGGGGAATTCCCTTGGTCTCGACTGTCATAATATAGTCCGGCTTAGTCTGACTAAACTTGGTAAGAAAAATTTCGCTCACCGTTGCCATAAGCGACGAATCAAAAAGTATATCAGACATGTAAATAAAACCACCGGCAATAATACGGTCTGACTCTCGAAAATGCCTAGCCACAGTTTCTAAACAAGTATGAATAGAACTTACCGATTGATAAGGAAGATACCGAACTCCGCCTGCAGCACCTGATACTGTTTCTAATGTTCCCATATCAAACGCAACTAACGACTGCTTAATTGTCAGGACATCTTCGCTCAATGTTGATTTTGCCGCATCAAATAATCCGTTAAAATAACTCAAGGAAAACAAACGATGCGGGTGATCGACAAGTACCTTCGTAATCGCAATCAACCGATCAATTCTCCGTACTTTATCCATAAAAAGCCCTCCATTTGGCAAAAACCCGAACATTATGGTGAATTTAATTATTTTTATTCACTTTCTCTGTTATTATACTAAATCCTGCTTACTTATGCTGACATACAAAAAAAGTAGCACGACAAGACGTGCTACAAAAAAAAAGTGAATTCAACTCTCATTCTAAAAAACTCCGCACAAGCATGAGATCACTGGGTTTATCCACATCTAGTCCCACCTCAGCAAAAGGAGACCGAATAACCGCTCCACGAATATGTAAAAGCTGCGAAACTCGCCGTTCAACCGTTTTTAGTTTGAGCTTCCCAAACAAAAATTGAAGAACAAATAGGATTCCAAGAAATTGACATAATTTAAATGGCTTTTTACGATTTTCCAAGATATACTCGGCTTGCTTCAAACAAGCGGGAACAATCCTGGGATCCACCAGAAAAATATTTCCGCCTGTAAACGCCCCCTCTTTTAATCGCACATAGGTCCGCTCATTACCAGGATAACAGTGTTCACTGCACTCTTTTTCCACAATAGGATAATAAAAATCAGCCTCATTCTTTTGGCAACTCTGCAGAAAATGCCGTACTGCCTCTTCCGTAATAAGAGGAATATCGCAAGTAAGAACAAGCGTCTTTTTTGCTTGATCCACAGCAGCCATTCCTATTTGGATGGTTTCTAGCAGTGATTTACCGCCCTGAATCAGTATTGAATTTTCTGGAAAGTTGCAGTGTGAAAGCTCAGCCCGAGGACCAACAATAAAGATTCGTTCCACAAATGGGCTATTCGCCAAGATATCGGCCACATAAGTCACCATGGGCCTTCCGTCAATCTTTATAAATGCCTCGTACGTTTCACCAGAAAGTTCATGAAGACTCTCGCTTGTTTCACCACCAGCTAAGATGAGGGCATCTACCATGAAACGCGATTCCTCCTTCTACCCTACACCTTCCGCCGATTATTCATATCGAGCAGTAAAGTTTGTTCTGAATTTTCCATATGTTGTCGTGCCAATTCCTGTGACAAATCGACGTCACGTGCTGCAATAGCTTCAACTAAGCGGCTGTGTTCTTCCAATGTATTTTTTATCCGACCAGGAACAGCCATGGAAATGGCCCGAAACCGGGTAATTTGTTCCCGAAGGTTGTTAATAATCCCCACAAGTCGGTCATTACGACAGGCACGGTATAAAATATCATGAAACTGACTATCAAGCTCCACAATGGGTTCTAGTTCGTTTTGATCGACACATTCACCAATTTGCACCAAAATGCGTTCCATTGTTTCCAGTTCTTCATCTGTAATTCTTTCAGCTGCCAAACCCGCTGCAAGCACATCAAGAGCCGTACGAATTTCAAAAACTTCATTAACATCTTTTATTGATAAATCCGCCACATAGGTCCCACGCCTTGGAATCATAATAACGAAGCCTTCCAGTTCTAACTTGCGAATGGCTTCGCGCACAGGCGTACGGCTCACGCCCAATTCTTCAGCAAGCTGAATTTCCATAAGCCTTTCACCTGGTTTAAGTACACTGCTCACAATGGCCTCGCGCAAGGTTTCACTAACTACTTCACGCAATGGTTTATAGCTGTCTAGTTTTATTGGCAATAAACGTCTCTCCATATTCATTCTTCTCCCTTGTAACGGTTTTAGTCACATCAACAAATAAGGCCGCCTCGTTTTCTAAAAGCGCTTTAAGCGCCTGGGCGGTTTCTTGAGTACTCGTCAAAGCAAAAATTGTTGGTCCACTACCAGACATTAAACTCGTCAGCATACCAAATCCAGCCATTTTTTCTTTCAATTGAACCAGTGATGGATGTGCTGAAAATGTGACGGCTTCCAACACATTACCACAACAGGCAATGACGCCTGATAAATCTTGTTTTTCCAGAGCCGCCACGAGTGAGGGAATGTCAGGATGACTCATAACATTCCGAGGTTCATAATGCCCATAAACCCAGGCCGTCGACACATCCATCGCTGGCTTAGCCAGCACAACATAGCAAGAAGGAAGGGCAGGAAGTTCTACAAGCTGCTCACCTCGTCCTGTAGCCAGCTGTGTCCCCCCAGCCAGGCAAAAAGGAACATCTGAACCAAGCTGTGCACCCAACTTACTGAGCTCAGCAAGTGATAAGTGCAATTCAAAAAGTTCGTTCATCCCCTTGAGCACAGCCGCTGCATCGGCACTCCCCCCAGCAAGACCTGCAGACATAGGGATTTTTTTATGCAATATCATGGATACACCGGTAGAAATAGAATAAGTCTCTTGGAATAACTGCGCCGCTTGATAAGCCAAATTCGATGCACCCACAGGAAGTTCTTTCCGATCCGTTACAAGCTCAATCCCCTGCTTCTTTTTCGTCAGTGTCACTGTATCGTACAAGTCAATGGACTGCATGACCATCTTGACTTCATGATAGCCATCACACCTTTTATAAAGCACATCAAGAGCTAAATTAATTTTGGCATAAGCTTTTTTTATAACCATCTGTTTCCCCTAATCATTCATATCTTGTAAGATTTTTTCTTCATTCTTGGAAAAGATCCGATCAATATCCAACAAGATAATCAGCCTACTATCGAGTTTTCCCACACCTTGAATATACTTGGAATCAATCGCAAAAGCCTGCGGCGGCGGCTCAATACTGTCTGACTGCAAACGAATCACTTCTGTGACAGCATCTACAATGACGCCAAGTGTTTGTCCTTGAATCTCTACAATAATAATACGGGTGTCATCCGTATGCTCCTTTAAAACCAAGGAAAAACGCTTTCTTAAATCAATAACAGGAATAATACGCCCACGCAAATTAATAATTCCTTCCATAAAAGCTGGTGTTTGCGGTAGCTTGGTAATGGGCACAAGACGGTTAATTTCTTGGACTTTAGTAATAGGAAGGGCATACTCTTCAGTTGCCAAAGTAAAAACAACCAATTGTAATTCTTCATTAACTGTACGTTCGTCCATAACAGCACCTCCACTTTTTACTTTGTTTTTAATATTCTACAAGTCAGCGGAAATGCCTTCTAATGGCTACAGTTTTACAAATAAATTCTAAAAGGTTTTGCCACTTGCTGCCACAAATTGATCATTTGGAAGAGTTTCAATGCCTTGCTGAGGTCTTTTTTCGGCTATTTGTCGTTCGAAATCATCGATAACATCATTGACAACGCGATATTTTTCATAGAAAACGACAATAAGATCGCCATGTTGTGCTATCATCAGTGCCTTGCGTACAGCTTCGGCCTCAGAATAGATAATATCAATATTGCCTAGTGTACGTTTTGCGCTTAAAACCCCCGCTTTAAGCAGCGCCGCCACTTGTCCCCTCTCACGGCCCCTTAAATCAGCATCTTCTTTAATAATAATGTGATCAAAACCGCGTCCCGCACTGTTACCCATACTTACAATACAGCTGTCCGGCCTGTCACCAGGAGCAGCAATAACGCCAATTAAGCGTTTGGCTCCGAGCTTTTTGACTGTTTGAATAAGAGCAGCATAACCGGCTGGATTGTGCCCATAGTCAACACAAACTCGAATGCCCCCAATGTCTCTAATCGTAAGCCGCCCGGGATTCTTTTCAAAGGTACAGAGACTTTGCTTAATAGTACGGCGAGAGATTTTTAATGCTGATGTAACAGCAACTGCAATCATAGCATTCTGAATATTATGAACAGCAGCTCCGCCCAGTGTAACTGGAATATCTTTCACGCGAACAACAGGCTGGGACCTCGCACCATTTGCAGCGTAGATCACGCCGTTTTTTACAAAAAAAGTCTTGCCTCCCACGCCTAAATGACGACGAATAATAATATTATCGGCTTCAAGGCTAAAATAGATAATCGGTGCTTTTATGCGTGACGCTAGTGAAACAACCTGAGCGTCATCGGCGTTGAGAATTGCATACCCTTTCGCCTGAGTTCGCTCCAATATGAGTGACTTAATATAAGCCATATCCTCCAAACTATCAATCCCATACTGACCAAGATGATCTTCCGTAATGTTCGTCACAACACCCACATCACAGTAATCAAAAGCTAAGCCCGCCCGAAGAATGCCCCCCCTCGCTGTCTCAAGGACAGCTGCCTCAACAGTAGAATCGCTCAGAATAATTTTAGCACTTGCCGGCCCAGTTGTATCTCCTTCAATAATACATTGTCCATCAATATAAATACCGTCTGTCGTTGTCATGCCAACGTGTAACCCTACTTGCATCAAAATATGACTGACCATCCGGGTCACTGTGGTCTTACCGTTTGTCCCTGTAATGGCCACAATGGGAATACGACCTTGGTCACCTGCTGGGAAAAGATAATCTAAAATGGCCCCAGCTACATCGTGCGGTTGGCCCTCTGATGGATAATGATGCATTCTAAGCCCCGGCGCTGCATTGACTTCAATAATAGCCCCACCGACCTGGGTTAAAGGCTGCGATATATCTGTTGTGACAACATCTACACCTGCTACATCAAGACCAATAATTCGCACGGCTCGTTCTACACTAGCCACTATCTCAGCATGAACCTGACCTGTCACATCACAAGCTGTTCCACCTGTGGAAAGATTAGCATTTTCCCTAATAACAACAACCTGGCCTTCGCTTGGAATGCTTTCTATGCTAAGTTGTTGCTTGGCCAGAGTCACGAGAGCAATGGCATCAATTCTAATTTTAGTCAAAACCTGCTCATGATCTTCGCCGCGTTCTTGTCGACTATTTTCCTGATCAACAAGCTGCTTAACGGATAACTTTCCATCCCCAATGATTTGTGCTGGAAGCCGTCGGGCCACAGCAATCACTTTGCCATGGACAACACAGAAGCGATATTCCTGGCCTGGAATAAATTCTTCTATCAAAACATTTTCATTAAACTGAGCTGCCACATGATAAGCACGGCTAATTTCAGCAACTGAATGCATATTAAGTGTCACGCCCTTCCCTTGATTACCATCTAAGGGCTTTAGGACAACAGGACAGTGAAAGGAGAGAAAAGCTGATTTTGCCTCCTCCAGGTTACTTACGACCATACCATCAGGCACAGGAATACCATTATCCCGCAGTAATTGGTTCGTCAGAAATTTATGACAGGCAATATCTGTAGCAATACTTCCTGTCTGCCCCGTTACAGAGGCCCAAATACGCTGTTGCTTATTTCCGTAACCGAACATGTAAAGACTATCCCCATCAAGACTTGTAACAGGAATGGCCCGTGCTTTCGCTGCATTGACAAGGGCTTGCGTACTTGGTCCCAAGCGGGACTTTCTGACTACGTCCTTTAGCTCATTTAAAACAGTTTCTCCATCAACAGACCGCCCTTCGGCAAGGGTATTAATGATAAGCTGGCTATAATGAGCTACAGCTCGTCCTACTTTCATTGCACTGCAGCCATACACAACATCGTAAACACCCTTTCGCTCTGTACTGCGTGTTTTACCAAAAGAAATGTCATAACCCATTAAATTTTGCAGTTCCAATACGACATGTTCAAAAACATGGGCAAGATAGGTTCCTTCCCTGAGGCGTTCAACAAAACCACCAGCATAGCCTCTGGAACATTTATGTTCCTGGAGGGTAGGCAGCAATTCCAATAAACAATCAGTAAAACCCGCTATCTTTTGAGTTGGTAAGTATTCATAGCGCCCAATATCAACAGTCACCTTCGCAACAGGCGAATAGCTGTAAATATTAGGACCTTCAAAATATCGGAAGGATAGAATACGCATCAATAGCAACCACCTTTTTTAAGAGTTACAAGTAAAGGGCATGCGCCGTTTCAAATCAAAGCCAAAACCAGACGGTAAAATGTGTAGCCGAATATTTGTAATTGCCAGAGGGTCATGCAGATTTGATTCTGAAATATTGGAATGAATAATATGTTTTCCATCAACAATCGTCACAGTTTTCGAGCCAATAACCTTTCCTGTGGCATTATCCGAAACAACGAGGGCTGTATCTTCATCAATGCCGATGCCAAGAACAAACGGATTTTGAGCAACAGCCGAAAGGAGCCTATTGATTCGGCCCCTTTGGGCAAAATGTTGATCAATAACAACTTCTTCTAATAAGCCCATACCATGAGCCATAGCTAATGTCGACTTCTGAGCTGATTCATTGGAGTCGCCTTCAACAATCATGGTATCGCTCATAACAGATGCCCCGGCACTTGTTCCGGCAATAATATTTCCCTGCTGATAACAACGCCTGATGGCTGCATCGACTTGTGACCCGCCCAAAATACTTGTCAGCCGCAATTGATCGCCCCCCGTAAAAAAGACACCTGTCGCTTGATCAATGTCCTCCGTTAAGTGCAAATCATTGGCTGATTCACGGTCATCAATATATAATACAGCTGCCGTACGCGCGCCAAAATCTAAAAATAGCGTTCGATAGATATCCCCTAATTCACGTGGGAATTCGCTGGCTGTTGTAATTAAAACAATGCGCGCTTCCCTGCCGCCGGCCAGTTTGAAAAACTCTTTGAGTATGAGGCACTCGCCCTCTTTATCTTCGTTTCCCCCAATAATCATAAGATTACCTGAAACTTTTTCACCCATGGACAACCTCCAAATTGATAATCTGAAACTATTTTTGCCAATAAGCCCCTGCTTTTATACAAAACAATGTAAATTCACACTTTTTTGCGTTGCAGCATATACTAGTGCAGCACAAAATCTAAGATAACGGAGGGCTCAATATGCTTGTACGAATCATTTTCCCGGAGGCAAAGCTTACAAGTGACTGCCTGATATTCAGACAGCAGCCTGCCTTAATGAAAGAAATCCAGCAACTACTCCAAACAAAAAAATTCTATCACGGACAAATAACAGGCTTATGCGACGCAGAAACGCTCTCAGCCATCACGCAATTCCAAGAAAGAGAAGGACTAAGAATAGGAACAGTGACGGCGCTAACACTGTGTCGCTTACTTCCTGCTGTTACTCAGTCTATTGCCCCACAAACACAAACGAGGCGTGCCAAGGGACCGTCATCACCTGCCCATATTTTGATACAGAAGGGCCCACGGCAGCTCACGCTCTTTAACGGTAAAACACCTATTCGAACCTATCCTGTTGCCATAGGCAAACCAAGCACCCCGACGCCAACGGGCAACTATGCCATTGCTTCAAAGGTGCTTAACCCAGGTGGCATGCTCGGCTCCCGCTGGATGGGTCTCAATTTCGATACTTATGGCATCCACGGAACAAGCAAACCGTAGATATAAAAACATGATAAAAATATTTCTAGCCAAGTTCCTTGTTTGCTTAGAAATTCTAATGGGACAAAAAAATGACTGAACCCTATTCCAGCCACGAAGGGCCGGTAGTGTCTCAGTCATTTTTTGTAAGAATAAGATTTAATTAGGCCCCAAAGAATCATATGAAAGTCCCTGCTTCAGCCTAAACAAGGCGGAAGAATTTTCGCCTTAAATTTAATCGTTATTATCTTTATCAGAATATCGACAAAGGTCTTGATAATTATAAGGCTTTACAAAAATCCACCCAACTAAAGTTCCAAAAAAAATTGCTAATATTAATGCCAATAACATCCTATACACCACCGTTGATTATATCCAGATTATAGAAAACAAAAGACTTATGCCACTTTACGTAACATAAGTTCCACGTTGAACCTCATACATGATTTATTTAGTAATATACACGGAATTTATTTCAAATGCAACCATTTGCTTTAAAACACGACAAAAGCCCCTGATTTGCCATAATCGCCGGTTCATTATGCCAGAATTATAATATCCTTCACAGCAATATTCATTGGCCAAACCTCATCACCCCTTTCAAATTAAACTCTATATTTTGATTAAAGACACCACCTTTGCAAACAATACGTACAGGAGGTGAACTATATTGAAAAAAAACGCCGATAAATATCCCATTACAAAGGGACAACAAAATGTAGCCAAAGACATGCCTTATTGTGACAACACCTGCCAGAAGGAAAAAACAAAACCCGCTAAGAAATAGTCAAAACAGCCAGCGCTTTTTTAAAGAAGCCCTGGCTGTAACAAAAAAAACACCGTCCTTTATCGGAACATACTATCAGGAGATATAAATCCTATTTTGGGATAATCATCTTCATCACATCGTCGGTTATATCTTGTCCACCATAGATGACACTGTTTTTATCTACAATAATCGCTAACCCCTTGGCTTCGGCAATCGACTTCACTGCCGCCATAACTTTGTCATTAATAGGCCCTAAGAGTTCCTGTTTCTTTTGTTCAATCCCCTGTTGTAATTGCTGATAGAACGCTTGTTTATCCGGATCGCTCATTTTAGCACTTTTGGCATCAAAATCATTTTTCGCTTGCCCAAGTGCTTCATTTATAGTTTGTTGTGCCACTACCATATCAGGATGCTGTGATACTAAAAATTGATAGTCCACAACGCCGATAGCAGAAGAGGATTGTTCAGCAGCGTAAGTTGGGCTGGTATTGTAACTAATTATGCCAGCTACTCCCAAGAGAAATAATACGGCTAACATAAACCCTTTTCCTTGTCTTTTAGCATTAACCAATTTTGTTGACCTTCTTCCCCCGCCCTTTAGGCGAATATATAATAAATAACATTATCATGTTATTTTATAATACTATAGCTTTATGACAAATTTATGACAGCTTCGAACTTTCCCTGCTCATCCATAAAAAAAAATCATCTCGAGGACATCAGATGTCCTCGCCTCAAAACCAAAAACCGCCGTATTGGCGGTTTTTTTACGTTTCATTTCTGTTTCTTACGCAATAATTTTTGATACTGATTGAGAATTTCATCAAGTTTTTTACTAACGTCTAATACTTCTGGATCGTTAATACTTTTTTGAGTTGCAACTTCATTCATCTCTTGACGTAATTTCTCCATTATTGCTAAAATATCATAAAACTTATCCATATTTTTCCCTCCCCTCCATGTATTAGACACAATTTAGCAGGAGTTTTAAGAAAAATGTGGATAATAGAGTCGAATTAATCCAAATTATTTTTTTCTAAAGAAAAAAAGAGCCTTGCGGCTCTTAATATCATCAAAATTTATTTTCCCCAGTTTTGTATTTCAATTATATTCCCCTCTGGATCGCATGCATAAACAACTGTTAAAGTACCTATACCCTCATATTTCTGAATAATTAATTCACCAAGCTGCTCTCCGCCATTGTCCAACAACTTTTTTAATACATCCTCCACTGAATCCACATGAAAAGCTAAATGGGTCAAACCTTGACAATTTATAACTGTTTTAGCGTTACTTAGATTGCTTGGTTCATATTCAAAGATTTCCAAGGTCGGACCATCTGTATAACCTGGTAATTTAAGATGCATTCCTCTAATTCGAACATTTTCTATCCCAGTAATTTTATCAATCCATTCACCTGTCAAATTTCTTTCAGGATAAATTGGTTCGCACTGGAAAACTTCAATGTAGAATGAAGCTAAGCTTTTCCAATCCTTTGCAATTATATTCGTATGTGTATATTTAATATTCTGTGACATACGACACCTCCTCTGAATAAGTTTCCTTAACTTAGATCAATTCCTTACGACCACTGCCTAATATCATTATTGTAAAATATTTTTTTACCTGACACCATTTTACCACAGTCGAAGCAAAAAATTGCTTACATCTCCAAGTTCTGTACAGTGATAACTATGCATACACTAGGTACAGGGGGAGATTAGCTTGGCTATTGAAATCATCCAAAATTCAATGCTGTTGATTGTTACTCCGTTAGGAACGATCGCACTCATATGGTTAATCTGCAAGCTATTTGAAGGCCATTAGGCCTTCTTTTATTAGTTGACGAAGCTGCCCCCTACTGTTCCTGTCACGTATTGCTTGTCCATTTTTATTGCAGCCGGTATTAACCGGCATCTTTCGTCGATATTTCAGCTTCTTTTTCTTCTATGTGCTTCATGATAATTTCGGCTAACAACCGATGAAAAGTTTCAATCATCTTCGGAGTAATCGGCATTGAAGAATCCTCCTCAATAATCACTTCACCACCCCCGTAAAATATATGCGGTAAAAGATTGTCTTGTTGATAACAATCAACCTAATAAGTCAAAGCGTTCTAACACGCTTCAACAAACTTTCAGGACTTGGCACTTTGAAAATCTTGAAATATAATGTAACTATACAGAATCATAGCAACGGTGAGGTGACAACATGACTAATGAAGAATTTCAGCATTTAGTATTAGAATCGCTGGGAAATATTGAGAGAGAGCTGAGTAAAGTCCATGCCCAAGAAAAAGAAAACAGTGCTTTTATCAGCGCCCTTACTCATCAAGTTGGAGAACTCGGCACAAACAAAATTTCTATTTCACGCATTGAAGACAAATTAGATAAAATACTAGATTTAACAAATTGTATAATACTGAAAAAATCTTAAAAAATATACGAACTCACTAATAATAAGATTTACCGTAGCAAAAGACACAGCGAACATTAGTCATGCTGTGTCTTTATGTTTATAAAAAAACTGAACCTTATTTTTACAGAGTTAAGCATATCCCTGCGTTTAATTACCCAATAAACAAACATTACTAAAGAAGTGATACTATGGCTAAAGCTATTTATTGCCGCGTCAGCACAGAAGATCAGGCAAAAAGGGGCTATTCGCTTTCGGACCAAGCCGCTGCATGTAAAGCATTTCTAGTCAAGCAAGGTGAAACAAACATTATCGAATACATAGATGACGGTTATTCCGGCGAATTTATCGATCGGCCGGCACTCACTAGATTACGTGATGATGTTGCAGCCGGAAGTATCGAATCGGTTGTCGTTTATGATCCTGATCGGTTGGCTAGAAAATTATCCATTCAGCTACTTGTTGCTGAAGAAATAGAAAAATCAAAGGTAGCACTGCATTTTGTCACAGGGGACTATGATGCAAGTCCAGACGGACGCCTATTTTTCTCCATGCGTGGAGCCATAGCTGAATTTGAGAAAGCGAAGATATTAGATCGGACTCTTCGCGGAAAAAGGAAAAAAGCCTCTCAAGGCAAAATTATTATGGACTTTGGTCTATTCGGCTATGACTATGACAAGAAAAATTGTAGCTATATCATCAACAAAGGGGAATCTGAAGTGGTACAAAAAATTTTTTATATGGCCACAACAAATAATCTAAGTGTGCAAGGCATCCAAAAAGAGTTAAACCGTCTTGTCATCCCTTCCCCTACTGGAAAATATTTATGGCCTACTTCTTCCATACACAACCTACTGACAAATATGACCTATACTGGGACGTTTATCAGTATGAAAAAGCGCTATAAAAAAGTTGGAATAAAAACCAAAATAAAAATGGAACGCCCTAAAGACGAATGGATTAGCATCCCTGTACCGCCTATTATTGACAAAATAACTTTTGAACGAGTCCAGCAGCACCTAAAAGCGAACAAGGCTACTCCCAGAAAACCACTAGCCTATCCTTTTTTACTGTCGGGCATCCTTTTCTGCGGCGTATGCGGATGCAGAATGCTTACGCATCACTGCTTATTTCGGAACGGCACATATAAAGCCTATTATCAATGTGCAACGCAACGTTATGCAAACCGGAGAAACGCTGGCATAACATGTGAAAGCAGGACCTTACCAGCGGATGCTATTGACACTGACCTATGGAACAAGTTGCTGAAAGCAATTTATAATCCAGCTGAGCTAAAGAAATTCATGTCTAAAAATCATAAGAAGGCTGACAATGGCACGGACTTACTACGTCTGATTAGTTTGGAAGGCGAGCTTATAAAACGCCGTGAGACGATTGCTAAGTGGTTTAGACAGCAAATGTTATCTGAAGAAGAAGCGGAAAAGGAATTATCCGAAATTAAGACACAGCTAACAGGCATCCAAGAACGAAAAAATATATTAAAACCACCAGAATCAAAAGAAATGATTGTTACTCCCTCACTTGAGGAAACATTTAACAAGTTACGCCCATTGATAGAATCAGGTAATGAGTTAAACCCAGAAGAAAAGAAGCAAATCATTCATGCTCTCCTTTCCAAAGTAACCATTACACGAACCGACCACCATCAAGGAAAAGGCGCGCGAAAGAAACTTCCTGAATTTAAAATATCATGGGAAACAATCTAAATGTCATGTTCTTATATTCACGTTTTCAGCAAGCCGTGGCTCATCGGTCAGATGGTTTCCAACGGTTGTATCCGCATGCACAATGTCCATGCAGAAGATATCTTTTCCCTTGCGTCACTAGGTACGCCTGTTTTTATCAGGGATTAGACGACAGATGGCTTCACAGATGTCCTCCGCTAATTGACGACGGCAACCAATAAAGTGAGTTAAGGCTGCTTTCTGCTCATTTGTTACCTGCCACTCAGTGGGAATATGTGCCATCATATCCAAAATTTTTTCATCCGGAATCTCGCAAAATCTCGTCACATAAGGAACAAAATCCTGTGGATCAAGATAACGTCTTAACAAAACCCCATAAATTCTAGAACTATTGACTTTAATAAGCTCTTCCATTCGCTTTAGAGCCGTCAATTCCCAGCGCCCACGATAAAACAAATGGGAGTGATCGATAGCATAAATTTTGGCGCCGGCTTCTTCATTTCTTATCAGCAAATTTCGCCGATTATTCGTACGATCCAAATTATGAAAGAGATGATCAAAAAACATGATGCCAGCCATATCCGAAAAATTAACAGCTTTAGCAAGGTTACTTCTGGTCAAAAAATGCGTATGACTGAGAAACCGTGAGGCAAAATGAGGCCCACGGTTTATTTTCTTGTGAAGATGCCGTTCCAAAGAAGCTTTCACATCTTCTGATAAATAAATCAATTCACTCGGCGGAAAACAAAGGTTCATCATTCGCCCTAATTCCTGCGCAATATATTCATTAACAAGCACTTGCCGTCCCATCCGATTATTTTGCAGCTTCACAACATAAGCAAAATCATCATCAGCCCAAACAATTTCAGGACGCGTTACCCCCCTTCCAACAGGCCCAATATATTTTGTTGCTAACAACACAATCTTCACCTACTTTAGATTTATTTGCCACTGCAAATCAAAACAGCACCCGAAGGTGCTGCCTGAATCATAAGGTTCATATTATCCTTTCGGTGTACTTGGCACAGTACCAGATGTCGTTTGTAGCAACCAACCGGCTATCCAGCCAGTCGTGGTACCGTCGCTTAACACAACGCGATTCCATCCAAAAGCCCCATCTTTAATGGTCACTGTTGCACCACTATTTACTTGCGTCACGACAGGGAATGTCGTTCCGGGTCCTGTCCTGACATTGACCTTCGTACCAATAACCGTAGCAGTCCCTGTCACTGGGCCCATAGTTGTTCCTGCAACAGGCTGCATGCCGCTAACAAACATATTCTCTGGTGCATAACCACCATAATAGCCAGCAGGACCCGCAATAGCTTCGACTGGACCCATTTCATTGATAGGAGTCAATGCGTAAACATCCATAGAAGTTGTCGTCGTGACACGCGCCCAGAATTTAAGTACAATAGTAATATGGACTTTGCGCCGATCACACCAGCAATCAAAATCATAATTAATATATTCTACATTAACATCTGCCGTAGCATCCATGCCCGGCTCAGCACCTTCCAACACAATGTCACGGGTAAAGCGCACATGTTTTCTTTCATAGGCATGAACAGGTTCATCAGGCAAATCAGCAACATACATGACTTTTACTTCCAAATTGCCACGAATAATCACTTTATCTGGTATGACATCGACGTCAGAAATGCAAACATCTTTGACATACACGTCAATCACTTGTTGAATACTGGGTTTATTGCTTGGCAAAATCATATCAAACTCGACAACACGCTGTTTTGTTTCAGCACCTAAAACCTGTTCCACAGCAATCGTTTCAGGCCCAGGCTGCGGGCAGCCGCAGAGAACATTGGCATTATCGTCAATACCTGTTCCTGATATGGCTGTAATCGTTGATCCTGATGTTTGACGCTTAAGTTCGTCCGTCATTTTTCCCCCCCCTTTGTTGAATTGCCCGCCATGCTAACCTTTTGGGTATAATGGTACAGTAGGGTTGTTGATCATTACCTCGCGATCCGCCATTACCTTACCAGTAATTTTTAATACAACAGATACGTCGAATTCCCTAAGATTATGATGATGGTGATGATGGTGATCGCAGTCATCATGGTGATGATGGTGATCGTCGCAGTCGTCATGGTGATGGTGGTGATCGTCGCAATCGTCATGGTGGTCGTCACAGTCGTCAGACGGATCATCAGCACAATCTTCTTGGCATGAATCGTCATCATACTTATTATACATATAAGCCCGACGGTATCCTTCATCATCTACATCATAATCGACAAATTCAACAATCACACTGGCATCGGCATCCATCCCCCGTCGCGCGCCAGGTAAATCAATGTCTTGTGTCCACCTGTAATGTTTAATTTGGATGGCATGCACAGGTAGATCCGGTAAATTAGCAACATAAATGGCTTTAATTTCAAATTCGCCGCGTACAATGACTTTATCCATAATGACATCGACACTATTGACATCAACATCCTTCACAAGAACATCAATAATTTGCTCAATCGATGGTTTGGAAGCCGGAACAACAACATGAATATCCAGCACAGCTTGTGCTTCCTGTTCCCCAATTATCTGCCGTACAACAATGGTCTGCGGACCTGTCTGAGCACTAAGTGTGCAGGGATCACCATAAAAACGCGTATCTTTATCGTCCACACGTATCCCCCCCTTTTGAGTATTCTAGTTATATATATGAGTAACAAACAAATGTTGTGCCCAAAATAAAAGAAACAGAAAAAAACTTTTATAATTTCATGATGAATAGGCAGGAAAATATCTCCCTATTCGTTAATGTTCTCTTATATTCTTATTACAAGGAGATGAATCTGCATGCCGCGTCGTTCCCCGGGTCTTTTACTTCGCATCGCGCGTCTTGTTCTGCTTAAACTGGCTAAAAGACTCCCTTCCCCTGTATATGCCTATATTTCGCACAATCTTCCGCATATGGTAACGCAATATTTATGGGTCGCTATCGGCAGTATGATCAGTGGCGTAAGCATAAATATCTTTTTTGTCCCCCACCATTTATTAAGCGGCGGTGTCAGTGGCGTTGCCATGATTATTTTTTTTCTCTTTCACTATCCCCTCGGATTACTCACAACGCTCTTAAACATTCCTATTTTTTATCTGGCTTATAAAATGCTTAACAAGGAATATGTCTTTGGCGCCTTCTATGGAATGATCATTTTCTCAGCATCGCTTGATGCTACCCGCTTCTTGGCTGACATTAACTTTATTGACGACATTTTGTTGGCCTCTATCTATGGCGGAATCCTCACAGGGATTGGCTCAGGCATTATTTTTCGTGTCAACGGCAGCAGCGGCGGCACCGATATTATCGGTGCCATTATGAAAAAATACTATGGCTATAGTATGGGGTCCATGGGATTTGCGATTAACTGCGTCGTTATGATATTTGCAGGTGTTTTTTTTGGTCCAAAATCAGCTATGTACACACTATTCGCCATGTACGCAGGGGCCGTACTAACAGACAAAATTGTCGAAGGCTTTAATAGAAAAAAATCCATTATGATTATTTCAGACAAGCATGAAGAAATTTCAGTCGCCATATTAAATGAACTCGGGCGCGGCATAACTATATTAAAGGGTGAAGGAGCCTTTACTCATCAAGAAAAAAAGGTCCTCTATATCGTAGTAACTTTTACTCAGATTGCTAAAATAAAAATAATGGTAGAAGATATCGATACCTCAGCCTTTCTCATCATCCAGGATGCTGCTGAAGTATCTGGCAAGGGATTTACTCATTAACAATGTTCACCATCAATACTTTCTTATCATATTATGTAAAAGAAACCACAACATTACATGACATGATAGGAGGATTGCTCGTGAACGAAAATGATCGCTATTGTAAACCAAAATATGAGCAATGGGAAGACGGAAAGAGTTGTTGCCAGATGAAGAAAGAGCCCAAATTTTGTGGCTGCAAACCGACGAAAAAGTGTTTAAAGACCTTTGACTGTACATTTAAACTGTACCGCTTATCGTACTGCAGACTCTATAAAGTCTGTCAATCTTGCGGCCATGAATATGATTTTCACCACCATGGCGGTGTCTGTCCTAGATGCGGCACCCAGTTTTACCATATGGGCATGAGTATGGATATGATGGACCCTGAATGATAATGAAAAATCCTGCCCAACAAGGGCAGGATTTTTCATTATCATTCAAACAATCTAGAGCTAGGGTTTAATAAATTCTTGAACAACATAAACTTGTCCATTTTTATAAGCAACACCAATACCCACATTTGTATAAGCCGTATTTAAGATATTGGCACGATGACCGGCACTATTCATAAAAGCCGTTTCAGCGGCTGCCACGTTTTGATTAACGGCAATATTTTCGCCTGCCGCACTATAAGAAATGCCTGCTTGTTTCATACGATCAAAAGGAGACTGCCCTTCAGGGTTGGTATGCGAAAAGAAGTTGCGATTCACCATATCCTGAGCATACTTTTCAGCCAAAGAAGTCAGCCGTGAATCTACTTTTAGGTTGGCGAGCCCTTGGGCGCTCCGATCAGCATTCATTAAATTAACCGCTTTTTGTTCATCAGCCGCCACATTTCCTGTTGAAGCCGAAGAAGTCTGACTTGATGAAGAACTGGGACTTGTAGAGGAAGTCACCGACCCGCTCGCTGCTGTTGCAGCAGCAGGTGCCGAAGACGCCTTCGCACCACTATGCCCCCCACTGAGCATAGCCAAGAGCCCTAAGGCAAGCACTACATAACCTGCCTTACTATTGTTTACTTGAGGTGCATTATCCGCAGTAACTGAAGCCGCATGAGCCACTTCAGCTGCTGGCATACCCAGCGAAGTGGTAAAGACAGAAACAGTCAATAAACCGAAGCAAAAACTTTTTAAAATTTTATTAGCAGAAAAATGATTCATATGATCCACCCTTCTAGCGAAATAATTCTCGCATTATAGTTATTCGCCTTTTATCAAAAAACACCTGTTAACATAACGTTGGTAATTTTTATCGTCGTTGGAAACATACCGTCCCATTGAAGTTGCCTGTAAACTTTAAAAGTTTATCACCCACATTGGTTTATAATAAAAAAACAAGTAAGTCAGTATCAAAAATCGGTACAGACTTACTTGTTTTTTTATAAAAATTATCGCTAAAATAACATTGTAAATTACCTTAGTAGGGGGTTTTCGGCAATCCTAACCGAAACTTGCCACGCGTTTCAATACCACCTACGCCTTCAACGCCCGTCACAGCAGCTGTAATAGTATCATTCAAATCAATCGCTTGGTTAATGGAAGTAAACGCCACCTTTTCTGCAATAAAGACCGGATCATAAGCATGAATAAAAATCCGCATTGGGGAGCTGGCAAAATTAGCTCCAGCAGCAATAATCGCCTCAAAATAAGACTGGCAGGCCCCAGCAAAAATCACGAGGTCATCGCGCGAAGAACAAAAGTTTCTGGCATTGATTACAGACTGCACAAAATATTTCGAATTACGATAACTGTCCATATTGCTAAAATCTTTTTTTCCGTTGCCAGTTAAAGCATCATGTCCTGTCAATATTAAAATATCTGGTCGGTGTTTTTTTATAATATCGATCACTCGGCCTGGCTGATCCGTCTCAGCGATCCATTCGCCAACTGCTTCCATATTCAGCTGGCGATAGGTTTTCAAACACATTTTTAAATACTCTTCGTCACCGTCCACATGAAGGACCTTGCCAGGTAAATTAAAAAAACTATACTTTTTTCGATCCCCTCTAAGTAAGAAATGCGAAGTTTTTTCCTGCTCTACACCACGCCTGAGCAGAATCTGATGCAACCCATCTTGGATATTTTCTTCCATATGAATGATTTCATTGCGCAAATGCTCGGCATCAATCCGTTCGACATCATCAATAGGCGCATCTGCCATGAGCCTCATATACAGCCCTTTCAGCACACAATGAGTTTGTTTCGCTTCGTCTAAATAAATATCCGTTATTTTAAACACGATATCTCCGCCATGAGATTTGCGAACAACAAGATCACCTACTGCAATAGTCACACCTATCCCTCCCCCATCCATTACTACATACTATGAGTACAGCAAAAGTTCTGTCACCGAAAGTTTTCCCCCAGAAAGGAACCGCAACAAGTGACAAATAAAGGCGTCCCTCAATATACTGTAGTAATCCAGCGAGGATAAACCAAAGCACCTTTGAGGTGATGGCGCATGATTACTGTAGTCATTCCTGCTAAAAACGAAGCAGGCCGTATTACAACAGTGCTGCAAAACGTCGCCACTCTCCCAATCGACCATATCATTCTCATTATTAATGGAACAACCGATACGACTCTCCAAGAAGTCCTCAATCTCCCCATTGACAAGTTACAGATTATTTATTTTCACGAATGTCTAGGCATTGATGTCCCCCGGGCAATCGGCGCAAAAATGGCTTATTCCTTAGGCAGTGACGTTGTTTTATTTGTTGATGGAGACATGGTAGGTACATTCAATGAAAATTTAGTAGAACTTATAGAGGGTATCCAGCTCAAACATTTAGATATGGCTCTCACCAACTGTTATCCCTCACCACCCCGTCATATTGAACGTTATAATCCAACCTTTCAGTGGCGCTATAATGTCACGCACGAATTAGGACTAGATAAAAAGCTTGGACTAGCAACACCAGCACATGGCCCTCATGCCGTTTCACGCCGTCTATTAGAATCCATTCCACTCCAAGAACTTTCTATTCCACCTGTCTCACTGGCGTTGGCCCGCTTAAGCAAATTACGCATTGATGTTGCCACTACAATTCCCCATTACCGATTGGGATCTTCTGTAAAGAACTACATTCACAGCAACAAAATTATTGATACGATTGTTGGCGATTGTTTAGAAGCTATCGCGGTATTTCACGGTAAGCCCCGGACAAGACAATGGCAAAACAAAACCTACTCAGGATATCATACAGCCCGGCGATTTGATTTATTAGAAAATTTTTTAGGAACGACAAAACAAACCTAACAATCTTCCCCTAATTGTAGGATTTTCCTGCCACATTAGGGGATTTTTTTATTCAAATTTCTTTATTAGAAAAACAGAAACAGAGGAAACAATTTTATGACAAGAGAATGTTATAAAATAATAAGAATATTGATATTTACTATAAAATCTACGTACAAAATCACGAAAGTTGTCAATACAAAAAATCAACATTAAATGCAACATATTGAACATCCGAATGTCTCCATAAACACAATAATTACACTAGAGAATAAGATATCTAGGCTAAAACACATGAACAATACATGGAGAGTGGAAACATGCAGATAAATAAGTATACTAGCAGAATGAAAATGTGTAGACGGAATTCATTACAAAATACTACTGAAATATGTTTTCAGCAAATATTTCTTCATAGTCCTGTCGTTTGGCTGCTTGTTGATCCTAAAACGAACGATATCATAGCAGTCAATGCAGCAGCAAATAAATTCTATGGATATTCAACAGATGAATTAAAAGCCATGAAAACAATTGAAATTTCTATATCTCCAATCGAAAAATTCAAAACGGGTAGAATTCGATTAGACAATTTTATTCAGAAACCGAAATACTGCCAACATAAGCTTAAAAATGGGCACGTCAAAGATGTAGCAGTATATTCTAGTCCTTTCAAAACAGGTGAGAAAATATTGCTTTCTCTTATTGTTATTGATATCACGTTGAGGAGAGAGGCTGAAAAAAAGCTCCAAACATCTTATGAAATAAAACGCCGAGCTGACGTCTTCAATGACATTCTTAATGGAATAAGGGGAGGAGATGAAGAAACACTCGCTTATATCAATAACATAGGACTTAATTTCTCTCAACCATTTTTTTGTTCGGTAATCCAGCTTGAAAAAACCGTTGATTATCATTTACACCATAAAAACAGATCTGAAACCATAGAGGAAGATATCAAATATGAACTCATCGATAAACTAAATGACACAAAAGGGTGTATTACTTGGGGGCGGCGTAGTAGCATCGGTGTTCTATATCAAATAAACCCTTCTGATCAAGGAAATAATTTTACAGAAAAGACATTGGCACAACTCTTACAAAAAAAGATTCATAAGTATCATCCTGACATAACGATTCGAATAGGTATTGGGGAGAACCAACAAGGAATAAGGGGCTTTACAAAAAGTTTTCAGCAGGCCCTGGAAGCAATTCAAGTTTCGCAGTACGACTCGGAGCGCAATAAGAACATTGTCCACTTTCGAGATTTGGGTATTTTACAACTGCTTATAAAACCAAGCGAAAAAGAACGTACAACTGAATTTATTGAAAAAACAATTGGTAAACTTATTCGCTATGATCATGAAAAAGGCACCGACTATTTGGACACACTTGCCGTAATTTTACAAAAGTCCAACTTGAAAGAAACAGCCAAAGTACTATTTCTTCACTATAATACCGTCATCTTCCGCAAACAACGAATTGAAAAAATTCTGGGAATATCTATCAACGAATTTGAAACAAAATTAACCCTTGCAACAGCAATAAAATTGTACAAACTAAACTTAATAAAATAAAATTTCCATATAACGGGAACCATTGTGTTTAAAATACAATAATTTGCTTTTTTTTTACTTTAAATTTGATACATCATGCCAATAGTACTTTTGTCTTATCTGTTTTAAAATAACAGATAAGTGTTAGTTAGCTCAATATCTCCAACATAATGACAATAAAATATTAGCAAACTTATCGAAAGATAGGGACGCAAAGCCTTGGGTCTACGGATTTATTTTCTATGATTGCCAGGTTGCTATTGAAGCATTAAAACCTTATTGCGTCAGAATTTTCTCAGAAAATCTGACGCTTTTTAGCAACTATTAGTTTTTTACCGATAATTATTAGAAACTGGTCAAATTGTCCATGTGCAAGGGAGGTAACAAGAGCACTCCAATAGGCGACTAATTTCGAATATTATTCTGGTAAAAACTTTATAATAGAATCTGTCGCACGAAACGTTAAAATTAAGCTGCAAGGGGTTGAGAGAAAATGGAAGTAAATAATTTACATGTACACATGAAAGAATTAGAATTTGTGAAAGCTTATTTTAATATTGTTCTGACAGCCTTCGAAGATGGAGCTAGCTTCTTCATTACTACCCTTGATAAAGTCACCTACATTGAAAATCATAAGTTTGAAATACCCGGTCTACAAGTAGACGGGGGATTTAGTAAAAGCGGACCTTCTGCCCAAGCCATCCAAGCTAGAAAAGTGGTATCCGCACGCATCCCAAGAAATGTATATGGCGTTAGATTATTCACCTATAGCGGACCTATCTGGAATGAAAACGATACGGAAATCATCGGTGCATGGGCACTCACCATTCCACGTCAACATAAAATTGTAAATGCTTTTGAATCTTTTGCTCCCGTCGTAGCTGACCTATTACCCGAAGGTGGCTTCATGTGGATAACGGATAAAGAAAAATTCCTTAAGCGGCAACCTTCTCAAAAATTCGACATGCTCGAACTACAGGTTGGAAACCCCTTAAGAGCGGGCAGCACTCCCGATGAGGCTATTAAGCAAAAAAAGCTGGTTACTGAAGATATTGATGAATCTGTCTATGGTTACCCCGTGATTGCAGCCTCCTACCCCCTGATGGATGAAGAAACAGGCGAAGCTGTTGGTGCTTTTGGAATATCTTTACCGCGGAAATTAGCGGATGATCTCAAGCATATTGCAAGCTCCTTAGACGAAGGACTTACCGGCGTAGCCACTGCAATAGAACAAATTACTGCCGCTACAAACAACGTGAGTGACAATCAGCAACAACTTCATGGCGAAATTGGAAAGTCAAAAGAACTCTTAGACAAAATAAACGACGTAATGAACTTTATTAAAGAAATTGCTGATGAAACAAAAATGCTGGGCCTCAACGCAGCTATCGAAGCAGCTAGAGTTGGCGAAGCAGGCTTGGGATTTGGCGTAGTCGCCGAGGAAATCAGAAAGTTGTCGGCAGACTCTAAGAATACGGTTGTACAAATTAAAGAATTGACTAAAGAAATCAATAAATCAATGAATGAAACCGCAGAGGCCTCGGAGTCTACATTAGCAGTAGTGGAAGAAACTGCTGCAGCAACACAAGAAGTGAATGCCAGTATCGAAGAAATGACTGCACTGGCTCAAAAACTGTCACACACTGCTGCCGATTTATAAGGAGGTTTCGTATAATGGCAAAAGAGAGCATAAAATTAGTCGTCTTTACGCTGGAAAACAACAAAATAATTTATGAATACGGAATTCCAATAGAACAAGTTCACGAAATAACTCGCCAGGGGAAAACCCTAGCCATGCCTGGAATGCCGGATTTTGTTGAGGGAATCATGAACTTACGCAGCAATGTCATTCCAATTATTGATTTAAAAAAACGTTTTGGCCTAGGGACTACTGTCGAGAAAGATACCACCCGAATCATGGTGATAAACATTGATAATAAGAAGTGCGGAATTGTTGTTGATGATGTACTGGAAATTATCCCCATTGCATCAGAAGAAATGGAAGACGCCCCTACTGTCACGGGTGGAATAAGCTCCAACTATATCTTAGGCATTGGAAAAGTAGAGAATCGACTGATTATTGCACTTGATATGAACAAAATTTTAACAGGAAAAGAAGAAAAAGAATTAAAAAATGTCGTGTAAAAGTTAAAAACAAAGAGGAGCGCCTCCAAAGAAACGGCTCCTCAACATAATCGCTCAATGACCCTTCTACTCTATCCTCTTTCACGAATCAGTGCCGTATAAGCATTAGCTAAAGCACCAAAATCAGCAAGGGCCAATGTTTCACCACGTCGTTGGCCCTCAATTTTTGCCCTATCAAGCATGGTGGCTATGTCATTTGCTTCAAAACCCCCGCCTTTCAAGGAATTGCTAAGCGTTTTACGCCGTTGGCAAAAAGCCGCCTTGACTACCTTAAAAAAATCCCTTTCACTTTCAACAGCAATCGGTGGCATTTTACGAATCCGGCAACGTAACACAGCTGAATGAACAGCAGGAGCTGGAATAAATGACGCGGGCGGAACAATAAAAACAATTTCCGGCTCTGTATAATATTGAACAGCAACAGAGAGGGCACCATAGTCCTTACTGCCCGGACTGGCAATCATCCTTAAAGCTACTTCTTTTTGAATCATCGTAACAAGTAAGGAAATGGGAAGCCGTTCTTCAAGAAGCTTCATAATAATGGGTGTTGTAATATAATAAGGCAAATTAGCAACAACTTTATAGGATTCCGCTGCTATTTCCCGAGAAATGTCGATTTTTAAAATATCACCATGCACAATACGAACCTGATCATAATCAGCAAGCGTTTTACCAAGAACATCAATCAATTTTTTATCTAGCTCCACACCCACAACACTTGCGCCTGCTTCTGCCAACCCTTGGGTCAAAGTACCAATGCCCGGACCAATCTCCAAAACCTTATCCTCCGGGGTAATTTCCGCAGCCTCAACAATCTTATTGACAACATGCGAATCAATCAAGAAATTCTGACCTAATTTCTTATTCATAACAAGATGAAAAGTTTTCAAAATATGTAACGTCACATCACGCTGCGCAATACAGGGAGCTTTCATTGTTTTGCCTCCAATTGAATGATAGCCGCTTGATAAGCCGCGCGGGTAACACCATAGTGATTGAGTCGCTGCAAAAAAGTCTTGGCATTAGCATAACCAATTCCAAGTATTTCACCAAGCAATTTACGACGAATTGCCGCATCACTGTGGCCCGTTAAATTGTCATCAACCAAGTCAGCATAGGTAAATTCATTTCCAGGTTCAAACGTCGTACAATGAAGTTTAGCAAGCGCTAAACGAATAGACTGAGCTGAAGCCTGTTCAACGCCAATATCACCATTCGCTGTAGCAGCAGCACGAGAAATATAGGCATGCTGTGCATAGGGAAATCGTTTAACAAGATACCTGCGAATTCTCTCGCCAGGGCTATCGGGATCAGTCAAAATAATAATCCCACGTTTTTCATATGCCTGTCCGATTTTTTCAATCGTTTTTGTAAGCAGAGAATAACCGCCTGTTGCAATGCACTCTGCATCAATGGCCTTCTTTACAGCTACAATATCCTGTTTTCCTTCAACAATAATGACTTCCTTTAGCATACAATACCGCCTCTTCACATTCTCTCCGATGCGAAAAAAGCGCAGGGCTTACACCCTGCGTTTTTTTCGATTTCAACCTACTAATCACCTAATATATAGACTTTCATAGTACGTCGGCCAAAAGCATAAGCCTCATCGTAATCTTCCATGCACAAATCAATTTTGTCACCCACAATAGCTCCACCAGTATCCGCTGCCAAAGCTAAGCCGTAACCAGGTATGTAAAGACGCGTTCCTAGCGGAATAACATCAGGATCTACAGCCACAATGCCGTAGCGGGCACGAACCCCGGTTGCCGTAATACCAGAACCGGAGCCGTCGTTGGGGTGGTAAGCCGTCGCTTCCATATATGCAATACGCCGAAAGCGCATATTGCCCCGTGATGTTTGCACTGTCTCGCGACTTCCAACTTGAATCACCTGCGGCTGAGCAGGTACTAATACGGTTTCACCAACAATTTCCGATTTTACCTCTTGACCATCAGCAAAATATTTTTTTACGGTAATCTGTTTGGTCCCTGCTTTTCCCTCACTAGTCATTTGTTCGACACCTTTTTCTAAATTGGCATCGCTTTGATGAACAACAGGAATGGGATCCTCGACCTGTTCATTAACAAGCTTTTCAGTTAAGACAACTGCTCGAATATTCATATTCGGCACTACAGGTGTACTTGCATCGGGAGTCAGCTCAATATTGTCTGCCGAAATCCCCATAGCAGCGATAGCTTCACCCACAGTTGGCTGACCTGAAACAATCTGGGTAGTTTTTCCTTGATAAGTTATCCATAGTGGTATGGCACGATAGACCTGAATGTGCGTACCGTTTACCAGCTTTTCTGTTGACATTCGAACCTCATCACTTGGCCCGATTGTCAAGCCAGCTTGCGCGAGCACATCCTTTGCATTGGAATAATAAGTTATAATAGTTAGCTCTTTATCATCGACTGTAATGTTAACTTTTTTCGTTGCCCACACAAACCCAGTTGCCAATAGTGATGTGATGATTAGCACAAGAAAAATGGCCAATCTTTTGCGCCCTTTTGCGGAAAATACGGGCTTTGCATCACTCATTTAATACCCCCTTTCCTTTATGGATTAATATTTTAGCATAGATTTGCCATAATTGTCAAACTGGGCCCCTGTTAAGAACAAAAACGGCAAACCTTTCCCATAAGGAAAATATTCGCCGTTCTGTAAAAATATTCCTTTTTTATTAGATTTAAAAAATTTATTTTTTTATTTGTCTTACCTGCTCTGTCAATAATGGCATTTTAGCCCGTTCAATTCCGGTCTCATAACCATAGAGACTGTGAAGTGCCAAGACCACTTCTTCCAATGACGCGTTGCCAGCTCTTTCTCCCATGCCTGTAACAGTCACACTCACCAACCGAACACCCGCCTGAACAGCCGCCAGAGTGTTTGCCGTCGCCAAACCGTAATCATTATGGACATGCATTTCAACGGGCAAAACACAAGAGTTGACAAGCCGACTCATGATGCGATATACAGCAAAAGGTTCCATACACCCCACCGTATCAGAATAACGAATGCGTTCGACGCCTAGTTTGGCCACCGTGTTAGCCACTTGTAAAAAAAATTTAGGATCAGCTCGCGAAGTATCTTCCGTCCCCACAACAACTCGGCAACCTAAATCGCGTGCAAACAAGACGGAATCGACCAAATTCTGCAAGACCCACTCACGGCTCCGTTTCAGCTTATAACTAATATGCAAATCAGATATGGGTACAGAAATATGAACCATTGTAAATCCACATTGCACCGAAGCCAAAATGTCCTCCCGCTTGGCGCGATTCCAAGCAATGACTTGCACTGGCAACTGTGCCGCCAGAATCATTTTTAGCGCCTTACATTCTTCTTCCCCCATTGCAGGAGTACCCGCTTCAACAGCATACACCCCCGCATCCGAAAGTGCACGGGCGATAGCTAGCTTTTCCTCAGCTTGAAAAACCACCCCAGCCATCTGTTCACCATCTCTTAAAGTTGTGTCAACTATTTTGACGTTCATGGCGCACCTCATCATAAATGCACTTGAGTTGCTGCAACGATAAAGACGATTTCTGGCTAACAGCCTGACTACGTACTTTCATAAGCACCTTTGCGACCATTTGATCATCAGCACAAAGCTGCAGCAGCTCCAACTGCCGGCGGACTGCACTGCTTCCAGAGTGTTTTCCAATAACAATATGCCGGGATAACCCTACTGTTTCCGGACGAAAAGCTTCATAGAGTTCCGGACATTTATTGACTCCATCGACGTGAATGCCCGATTCATGGGAAAAAATATTCTCACCAATAATCGGTTTTGTCTCCGGCAGCTGTAATCCCATAAGAGCCCATACCTCATGACACTTTTGAGCCAACAAACAAGGCACTTCCAGCGGTAGATGCAATAAATCACGCAGACCAAACAATACTTCTTCAAATGCGGCCACTTTACCGACCCCGCCAACAGCGACAGCAAATTTTAATGCACCTGCCAACACGGCGCCCAGCGTGTTCCCCACAGCCAGCCCTAAACCGTTATTTCCCTCAAATTCAAGCTCACAAGCTACGCAATCACGAAGGATTCCTACTAAACGCCGGGTAGAAAAAGGTTCTAAACAATTGCCACGATCACCGCAAACCAAGCCGTGCACCGCAAATTTTTCGAGTATGGACAACAGTTCGACTATTTCAGTTCTTGCTAATTCCGATAAATTGACAATATGCCAATCAACAATCAACTGCAGCCGCTCTGCTTCTGCCAGGACCGTAT
Organism: Pelorhabdus rhamnosifermentans; assembly: GCF_018835585.1. Lineage (NCBI taxonomy): Bacteria > Bacillati > Bacillota > Negativicutes > Selenomonadales > Sporomusaceae > Pelorhabdus > Pelorhabdus rhamnosifermentans. Next base: position 93,117 of record NZ_JAHGVE010000013.1, on the reverse strand, counting down.
GCAATGTAATCGCTGATGCCTGTTGCGGCACATGAACATAATTCAGGCAAACATGATAAAAACCTAACTCATGAGCCAAATGAACAGCCGCCTTTTCAACAGGTACGCACCCACGCACATTTTGCATATCCAGGGTGATTTTTTCACGCTTCAGATAGCTGTGCCAGTTCATGACATCTACATCAAACTGGAGCAATCCCAGTTGTTGGAGAATATGGTGTAACGCCTGCAATTGCTTACCTGGAATTTTTTGATTCATAGCAACCTGCAATGTTTTATCCATGAATTGAAGCGTCATCACAACGTCGGCGCAGACTCAAAACAGCAGGACTTGGTAATAGTAAGTCTAACTTCCTGAGGATTTCGTTGCTCTGTCGCCACTTGATACTTTCCTAATAGTAATTCGCCCTCTAACCAAGGCGGAATATGACTGCATAAAACGTCAAGTGAATAAAACTCACCCCGCTGCAAAAAATTCTGCAGAACTTGCTTGGAAGTAAACCCAGAATTATTGGACTGAACTTTTTTGATAGAAATACGGAAATATCCGTTACCTAAATTTTCAGGAACCGGCAGAGATACGGGCTCTACCACAGCCGTTTGTTTTTTCATTTCTTGTTCCTTAACAAGAATATAATCAAGAAAATCCTGCGGATAACCCGTGAATTCCCATACATTACAAGCTGCTTTTTCAAATTCAAAAAAGGGAATACCAGTGACAACTGCAGCCACGACAATACGACAATCAGCAAAAAAAGCGATAACATTGGCTAATTGTTGACGAAGTTTTACTAAACCCGCCGTTTCATCGATATGAATGGACAATTCCCTGATATCCTGCCAACCACCAGAAGACTGTCGCCGATAGATTTTCCATATTCCCTGTTCATTCACGGCGGCAGTCATGCCATTTTCACCGACAAAGACTGCAATATCCGGTGCCATACAATTCCCCCCATTTTATGAATATCAAATTTCCAGGCGCGTTACAATATGATCATTCTCAATATGCTCTTCCATAATTTCTTCCACATCATCGGACGATACGGCTCCATACCAAACATTATCCGGATAAATTACAACAATAGGTCCCTTTTCACAAATACCAAAACAGCCTGTATTACTGACAAAAACTTCTCCGCCTAAATCGCGATCCGTAATTTCCTCCATAAATTGCTCCACTAGTTCCACTGATTGGTTCGCATGACAGTAACCCTTTTGCTGACCATTGATTCTAGAACTGGTACAAACAAAAATATGACGTTTTGGTTTATTCATATAATTCCCCTCGCATTTTCACACAACATACCCGGACTCTCCAGTTTTTTATAGGCATACACAAGTCCTTCTTCTACGCTGTTACACGATTCAACAACTAAAATTCCCTTTTGCTCCAGACGTTTTTGCGCACTGTCACCAATGCGCATGGTTAACAGAGCATCACAATCAGTTAATGTCTCGAGTGCCTCGCGCTTGATCGCTTCCGATGCATCACAATCAGCAATGCCATGGCAATATTGCGGTGTTTGACGGATCTCAACCAGACAAGATTTTGATCCCGACACTTGATAAACATAAAATTCCTTGGCATGACCATAATGAAGATCTACTAAGCGATTATATTTAGTTGTCACAGCAATTTTGTAAATTTTTTTACTTGTCGCAGGCTCAGCTTCACGGACAGATTGAGTAAAGCGGTATTGATGGGATTGATCCTGCTCAAGCAAACCGATGGCATCCGCCCGGCATTGTTGGCAGTGACGCATTTGGCGCAGGTCTATCTGACATGTATCCCGCATTTTATTGATTTCTTTCATACTCGTCTGAGGCATGAACTCAAAGACACTGCCCGGTGCGGGAATAAGCGGCATAATATTCGTTACAAAAGCTCCCAGATCCCGTGCTTTCCTGACGACCTGTGGAATATGCCGATCATTGATACCCGGCACCATCACAATGTTGACCTTAACTAAAACACCGCCTTGCGTCAGCAAGCTTAGCCCTTCTAACTGATTCTGATTCAATAAACTAGCACCTTTCTCTCCACTATAGCGCTGACCATGATAATCAACATACCGATATAGTTTGGCACCAATAGCTGCATCCAGACAGTTCATCGTAATTGTTACATGTTTTACATCCATCTTAATGATTTCCTGCGCATATTCGGGCAACATGAGGCCATTCGTAGACAAGCAAAATATTATCTCAGGACTGACAGCCTTAATTAACTCAATACTGCGTTTTACCTGATCCCAATTTGCCAAGGCATCACCAGGTCCGGCAATACCAACAACACTTAAGTTGGGCATCTCCCGTTTTACCCATTGAAATTTTTTCTGACTGAGCTCAGGTGTCAGCACTTCGCTTGTCACCCCCGGACGACTCTCATTGACACAATCGAACTTTCGATTGCAATAATTGCAGCTAATATTACAAGCTGGAGCTACAGGAATATGCATTCTGGCATATTGATGATGAGCCTCAAGGGAATAACAGGGATGCATGGCTGTTTTCACAGCCAAATCGCCAGAAAGTGGCCTATCTTCCCCGGAAAAACGGGTACAAGTCATTTGTTCATCACCTCGGCCTCTCTATTTCGCTTCATGCTGATAAAACTCTTCATACATATCGCGACGGTACGTTTTGTATTTATTCTCTAATAACGTATTTGTCAAACGATCTAACAAATTTGCTGAACCCGTATAACCAACAGACAACAGTCGCTGGCCTCCGGTGCGGTCATGAATGGGAAAACCCAGCCGCACAAGCGGGATATGACTACGTTCTTCCAAATATCTTCCATCAGAATGACCAATGGCCAGATTGGCTCCCCTGGCTTCCGCCACTTCCCGAATGGAAGCAAAATCGGAACCGTTCAAACACTGAACGGGCTGTGGACAATCGGCAATCAGCGGTTCCAGTGCTTGGCTTAATTTATTCGCCTGACTACCAGTCGCCACGGCCACCGGATAGATGCCGTTTTCACAGCATAGCTTAGTTACGGCATATACCAAATCAGGTTCGCCAAAAATAACGCTGCGTCCTTCGAAATTGTATTTATGCGAATCAACCATGGCATCCAATAATCGACCCCGTTCTCCTTGAATACCTTCCGGCACAATTTTTCCTGTGATCTCTGTTAATACTGCTAAAAAACGATCTGTATTGTCCACGCCGATTGGAACGGGTACCTGATATAAGGGCACACCGAATTTTTCTTCCAGCACTTTTCCTGCTGACAACTCATCAGGCATGGTAATGCCAATTTCAATTGTAGCCGCCGCCCCGCTCATTGTGCGAATATCAGAGAGTCTCGTACCGCCGGGAGGAAGTTTATCATAGTGCGAACTATAGGGCCGATCTAACGTGTCTGACACATCGGGGAGCATGACATATTCGATATCCATCATAGCCAATAGGCGTTGTAATTCCCGAATATCGGCAGTAGATAGATCGCCTACGATCAAGTTGATCTTCTCATGTCTTGTTGCTGGTTCGACTAGCTGTTCAACGATTTTGCGTAAAGTAAAACGATATCCCTCAGTATGACTGCCACCATATCCCGGGGTGGAAGCAGTCACGATAAATAAATCATCCAATTTGCGCTCCGTCAAATAGTCATCGGCAATACGACGAATATCCTCGCCAATCGTTTCGGCCAAGCAAGTCGTAATGACTCCGACCATGCGGGGATGATATACGCGACGAATATTATCCAGTGCTTGTTTAAGATTTTTTTCACCGCCGTAAATAGTACCTTTTTCATTGAGCGAGGAAGAACCCACATCAATAGGTTCATTGTAATGCTCCGCAATATGACGCCGCATATAGGTACAACAACCTTGGGATCCATGGATAATCACCATGGCCTGTTCAATTCCCTTAAGAGCTAAAATTGCCCCCATGGGCATACACATATTACAAGGATTTTCATTGACATTACGGCTTAAATTTAGTAGTCCGCCCATCGGTTCAACCTCCTTTACCGTTTATTTACTAAGATATTTCCATACAGGCGAACAAACAGTTGTATATACTTCGCGCGCAAAATTGACAGCACCTACATAACCACTCAAGGGATGCTTCCTGTTATGATTGTGATCAATGAAAGCTTTGCCCAGTTTAAACGCCAATGGCCGTTCTTTCACTCCGCCTACCAAAATATGCGCCTCTTGTTCAATCATAAATTTTTCCAGTTCAGCCGGATTGGCATCATCCAAAATGACTGTACCATCATCAACTAACGTATCAATTGTTTCGTACTCTTCCTGTCTTCCCGTCTGCGTGCCGATCATGACAACATCAATGCCGATTTCCCGAAACTGCTTGATGAGTGATATGGCTTTAAATCCACCACCAACATAAATAGCTGCTTTTTTGCCAACTAGCTTGCTTCGGTAAAAGTCAATATCAGGCTTGACCTTGGCAGACTCTTCGGCAATCAATTGTTCGGCCTTGGCAGCCACCGTTTCATCCTGAAGCATGGCGGCAATGTTACGTAAGGAATTAGCTGTATCCTGCAAACCAAGAAAGGAAACTTGCAAATAAGGAATATGGTAAAGTTCTTCTAGTTTCTCGGCTAAATAATGCATCGATCCGGCACATTGAATAATATTAAGATCCACATCAGGAGCCTTTTTTATATGCTGACTGTCGGAATCACCTGTAAACGCCACATTGATTTTTACTCCCATACGTTCCAGATAACCTTTGATAATCCAAGCCTCACCGGACAAATTGAAATCGCCCAAATAATTAATTTGCTTAGCTGCCTGCCTTTGTGAACTAACCTGGTGTAACGACTCCTTACCTAAATCAATCAAGTGCAAGAGCGTATCGCAGGCCGCACGGTAGCCGGCAGATTTATTGCCAATAAAACCACTAGATTCCACTGGCAAAATTTCAATACCGTACTGTTTTGATGCCTGCTTGCAAATACTTTTTAAATCATCACCAATAACGCCGATGATACACGTCGAATAAACGAAAATAAGCGGGGGTTGATACTTTTGGACCAATTCATCAATACAGGCCAATAATTTTTTCTCGCCGCCAAAAATAATATCTTGCTCCTTAAGATCCGTAGAGAAGCTATTGCGGTACATCTCCGATCCGCTCGACAGGCTGCCGCGAATATCCCAGGTATAAGTTGAACAGCCAATAGGACCGTGGACCAGATGAACGGCATCTGTGACAGGATTGAGCACAACCCTGGCTCCGCAATATACACAAGCCCGTTGGCTCACACACCCAGCAATGCTGTCAGCATCGCATTTCAGCTGTTTCTTTTGCTTGCCCTTGGTGGCAATGAAATCTTCTCTGTCGGGTACAACAAGTGCCTGGTCCATCGTCATCCCCTCCTTTGCTTTTCTATCTTTTACATAACTAATTCAAAGTTTTCATCCGTCGCATCACGGTCGGCACGATCCAGCAAGGCTCCGCTGATCATCTCGATCAGCCGCATAGCTCCATGGTAACCGACAATTGGAAAATAAGGCTGAACACTGCGGTCCAGGATAGGAAAACCCACTCGCACAAACGGCAGATCCTCGGCTTTTGCAATAAACTTGCCGTACGTATTACCAATTAATAAATCGACTGGCTCGTTCTTAATCCATTGATGAAGCGTAAATAAGTCCTCATCTGATTTCACTTGGGCCTTGATACCATGCGATTCGGTCATCTCATTAATTTCATCTTCAAACCCGGCCAAACCTGATCCCAAAGCGCCCCCCGGAGTACCTGTCAGCACATGAACCGGAACCATACCTAAGCTGAGTACGAATTCCGTAACTCCTGCTACAATGTCGGGATCACCAAAAATTGCCACTCGTTTCCCATGAAAATGAAAATGCGTATCTGTCATAATATCGACTAGCTGTCCGCGTTCTTCCTCCAATTCGTAAGGAATCTCCAAAGCAAAGACACCTGCTATCGCCATAATCATTTCATCCGTCGCCTGAATACCAATCGGCGTCTTCATGATAGCAGCCGGAACTTTACATTTTTTCCGCAACTGCTCAGCCGGATCAGTACAAGCAAACCGCCCCAGTGCCAAGGTCAATTTAGAATTACCCGTATCCCGCAGGTCTTCCAAATGTGTCCCGCCTTTAGGATACATCGTAAACTCACCTGTCATAGGCGAATCGACAACTCCTGAAGTATCGGGAAACATAATACTTTTGACTCCCATACTCCGAGCAATCCGCTTGATTTCCCGCATATCACCTGGATTTACAAATCCGGGAATAATATTAATCTGATCCTTCTTCTCTTTTTCAGTGGCCGCCGAAAAATAGGTAACCATGGCCTTGGTCATATTGGAAAATCCCGTAATATGCGACCCCTGATAACTGGGTGTATTGGCGTGAAAAACAACTTTTCCCTCAGGAATATCGTCAACAGCCTGCCTAATAATATCTGGAATATCATCGCCAATGGTTTCCGATAAACACGTCGTATGAATAGCGATGACATCGGGTTTATACAAGGAAAATATATTTTTGATGGCCGTTTTTAAATTGGCACCACCGCCAAATACACAAGCACCCTCAGTAAAACTACTTGATGTAGCCATAATAGGATCACGAAAATGGCGGGTCAAATGCATGCGGTGAAAAGAGCAGCAGCCTTGCGAGCCATGACTATGAGGCAAACAATTGTGAATGCCAAGGGCTGCATACATAGCGCCGATGGGTTGACAGGTTTTAGCCGGATTAATCACGCCGCCGCTAGCCCGTTCGATTATTTCTTTCGGTGTATAATCTAACATATTAGTCTTTGCCTCCTTCATTCAATTGGCCGCCTAGCAGGGGCTGGTTCTTCCAGGGCGGTGTAATAAAATTCCATGTCGGTGATGCAAATCCCATACTCACGTCACGAGCAAAATTAACAGCTCCATTAAACCCTGCATAGGGACCACTGTAATCATACGAATGCAGTTGCTTGGCCGGAATACCCATTTTTTGTACAACATATTTATCTTTAATTCCTGAAGCAAAAATATCAGGTTTGAGCAATCGAATAAATTCCTCTGTTTCAAAATGATTCAAATCATCCACAATGATATCACCCGTTTTCATGTCGACGTTCAATCCGTCATAAGAACTAAGGGGAATTTTTTTCTTTAATTCTTCCATCCGTTCCGGTGAAACGCGCAGATGAAACCGCTCTTTATCAGGCTCTACGTGCAGTTCAGCAATATTCTTGCTGTCGGCATCCAGCTTAATTGTCGGAATAACCTTCCGGCCTTCATAGTCGTCACGATGGGCAAATTCATACCCGGCCAAAACCGTCTCAATACCAAGTTCAGCAAACAATCCTTGATAATGATGTCCGCGTGAACCGCCGACAAAACAAAATGCCGTTTTTCCCTGACAGATTTTCTTGTACTGCTCCATTTTCGGTTCCACGCGAGCCAGTTCACGGCTAATGACCGCTTCCGTCCGCTCCGTTAGTGCTGCATCATTAAAATACAGTGCCATATTTCTTAAGGTCTGAATCATGGACTGTATACCAATAAAATTGACTTTCAGCCAGGGAATTCCATACTTTACTTCCAGCATCTCAGCAATATAGTTGATGGAACGATGACACTGCACTAAATTCAGATCCGCTACATGGGCATTGCGCAGATGTTCCCAGGCACCGTCACCTGTCATAACAGAAACAATATGATAGCCAATGTCTTTCAAAACACGCTCAACTTCCCAACCGTCACCGCCGATATTATACTCACCCAAAATATTAATAGCGTATTTTTGTTCGGTTTTTTCGACATTGCTATTGCCAATAACCTTATCCATCAGATTATTATTGGCAATATGATGGCCGGCCGATTGGCTGACGCCTTTGTAGCCTTCGCAGCTAAACGAAACTACCTGAATACCATGGCGTTTTTCCGCTGCTGCAGCAACGGCAACGATATCGTCACCAATCAGACCAACAGGACAAGTTGCCGAAATGGTAATGCACTTAGGATGAAAAATTTCCACCACTTCATCAATCATGGCTGCCAGTTTTTTATCACCGCCAAAAACAATGTCCTTTTCCTGTATATTGGTAGAAAAGCAATAATTGATGAAATTTTTAATACCTGGCTCATCTTTCGCTTTGTTACGACGAGTCCCCCATGTATAATAGCTGCAGCCAATCGGCCCGTGAACAATGTGAACAACATCTTTTAGCGGTCCGAGTACAACTCCTTTGCAACCTGCAAAAGCACAGCCGCGGTTCGTCATAATCCCAGGAATAGTGCGGGCATTGGCGGCAATTTCCTGATTCTCCAATTCACCATCTTTAATTAGAATGTGCTTTTTGCGGTTCTTTTGCACCTTGCTTGGATACTGTTCAAATATCTTCTGTAATTCTTTTTCCGTAATAGCCACAGCGGATTTCCCTCCTATACACTCATTCTTATTTCTTTATAAGGCGGCGTCGCCAGCTTCTTTCGTGCGAACACGAATGGCGTCTGCCACAGGCAGTACAAAAATTTTACCATCACCAACATTAAAAGTTGTGCGATTGACTTCCATAATGGTTTGCACAATTTTCGTTACGTCGTAATCATGGGTAATAATATCGAACATCCGCATGGGATACAGCCGGGCTCCATTAAGAAACCCGTCAATTAATAATTCTGTTTCTTTTACGTCTTCTTCGTTTGCCATAGCCATCAAATCAGCCTTACGGCCAGCTATAACGCCCGTATCTTCCACCATTTTCCCTCTGCCAAGCGCCTTGACAGCCGTAAATCCTGTAGCTCCAGCTTCGATCAAAGCTTGTTTCGTCGCACCTACTTTATTCATTCGGACAATCGCAATAATCTCTTTCATTATCCCACTCCCTACAAGCCTGTCGCGGCGCTTGATATGGTGTAAACCTCTTCAACTGGTGTAATAAAAATTTTTCCGTCACCGAAAGCCCCTTTACCGCTTGTTTTGGCTGTGCGAAGAAGTACACTTACAATGTCATTTTTATCTTCGTCCCGTACAGCCATCATGATCATGATTTTAGGAATTTCATCGTAAACAATGCTGCCGATCTTGATACCTTTTTGCTTGCCGCGCCCCACTACATCAATCACCGTAGCGGCGTGAAAACCAGCGGTAGATAATTCATAAAGCACTTCATCCCTTTTTTCCGGCCGTATAATTGCTCGTACTAATAACACGTTATTCATTCCTCCTCGACAATTTTTAATTAAGGACTAACAGACTATCCGAGAATTCCATAAGCCATCATTAATTCTTCCAACCGCTCCTGTTTCATCGGTTTGGGAATAACAAACATTTTGTTCTCATCAATAGCCTGTGCCAGGGAACGATAGGCTTTTGCCTGATCAGCTTCCGGATCAAAATCAATGACTGTTTTCTTATTGATTTCCGCCCGCTGTACTAAATTATCGCGAGGAACAAAGTAAATCAGCTGCGAACCCAGTTCTTCGGCAAAAGCTTTAAGCAATTCCAATTCATTGTCCACTTGGCGGCTGTTACAAATAATGCCCCCCAGTCTCACTGTACCGTTTACCGCATACTTTCGAATGCCCTTGGAAATATTGTTGGCCGCATAAAGAGCCATCAGTTCACCTGAAGCTACAATGTATATTTCCTGAGCCTTTCCTTCCCGTATAGGCATTGCGAAACCACCGCACACCACATCGCCCAATACATCATAAAAAACATAATCCAGTTCATCCGTATAAGCTCCTAACGATTCCAACATATTAATGGAAGTAATAATACCCCGTCCAGCGCAGCCAACGCCTGGTTCCGGTCCACCTGATTCTACACATTTCGTTCCTTTGAAGCCGGGTTTTAAAATATCTTCCAAATCAATATCGTCGCCTTCATCACGCAACGTATCTAGAACCGTTTTTTGAGCCAATCCATGCAGTAATAACCGTGTAGAATCCGCCTTAGGATCGCAGCCGACGACTAAAATCTTTTTACCTGCTTCAGCCAACGCGGCCACCGTATTCTGTGTCGTCGTGGACTTTCCAATACCGCCCTTGCCATAAATTGCAACTTGTCTCATTTTTTTACTCCTCCGGAATTTATTTTGTCACTTGAAAAATACATTGCCCCGGGCTATAATTAAAAATAGGTATGTTAAAGAAGCCCTGATCGGTTTTTTTGTACATGCTCTTGCTGAATAAGTATGCCAGTACTTATTCAGCATTTTTATATCCCTGGTCTAAAACGCTCCTCAATAGTCGAATCATCACCGCCTTTCTCATGCCTCATGCATTGAAAACCGTAGTAAAACAATACGAGGCTGATAAATGTTATTCATAATGAATAACATTTATCAGCCTCGTTGCTGCCAGATCAGTTACTTATCGGGAACCGCTCAACAAAACTTAACGTTATAAAGACTGTCTCAAAACCATAATTTATTTTTTCCATCATAGCACACCCAAATAAGTTGTTCAATAGATATTGCTATTGTTGTAATATTAAATTTTTTCCATAACAATAAGACCCGAAAATGATGCAACATCATATCCGTGTCTATTCTTTGGATTTTTAGTCGAATCTTGATTGGTTCCTGGATACCCTTTGTATCTTATCGATACCTAATTTACTATTTATACATAAGATATAACAAAACAGCATCCTAGTCAATACTTTATTAAAAGATTAACTATCTATACTCAATTAAAACGAACATAACCAAACTAAAACTATCTATTCATTTCATTTTAGTTAGTTTAGTTTATAAAAATACTTGTGTTTAAACAAAGTTTGATAGGAAGTATCACCACAAAGCTAAATCTGATATTCTTTCCCGTTTAAGCTTTATTTCATACTGAAAATGGAAAAGTGCGCTTCCATGACCCGGAAACGCACTCCCAAATTTAGTGTTTGAATCCAAACAACTCTTCCAAATTCTTTGTCGTAGCCTGTTCTATCTCACACGTTTTTACTTGCTTCAACGCTGCAATTTCTTCTACAACAAGCCGAACATACGCAGGTTCATTACGCTTTCCGCGATGAGGCTCAGGAGTTAAGTAGGGACAATCTGTTTCAACAACAAAATGTCGCAGCGGAAGCTCAGTTACAATTTGCTTGAGTTTTTTAGAATTTTTAAAGGTAAGAGAACCGCCAATCCCCAGATAAAATCCACGTTTAATAAGTTCCTGTGCCATTTCCATACTGCCGCTATAACAGTGAACAATGCCTGTCAGTCCCTCTCCTTCACGCCTTAAGATATCCATGAAATCGCCGTGAGCATCTCGCTCATGAATAATAACCGGCTTATGCGTTTCTCTGGCAAGAGCCAATTGACGAATAAAAACTGTACGCTGCACAGGACGCGGCGAATGATCATAATAATAATCCAGACCAATTTCGCCAATAGCAACAACCTTAGGCTCAGTCGTCCAGCTACAAAGCTGTTCATAATCGGCTTCACAAGTGCCTTCCGCTTCATGTGGATGAATACCCACAGCACAATAAATCGTCGGATACTGCTGCGCCAACGCAATAGATCGCGCTGACGAAGACATATCTGAACCAATATTAATCATCCCAGAAAGGCCCTGATCAAAGGCCCGCTGAATCACAGCTTGCCTGTCATCGTCATAGCACGCTTCATCAAGATGCACATGGGAATCATAAAGAGCCACCTTATTTCACCTTGCTCCCAGCAGGCATGTCAGGCACAGTCACAACAGCCAGCTTATCATCAATCGATGCGGCAAGAACCATCCCACGCGATTCAATGCCACGGATTTTAGCGGGTTTCAAATTGACAATCATGAGCACACTTTGGCCGACAAGCTCCTCTGGCTTATAATGCTTGGCAATACCCGAAACGATAGTACGCACTTCACCGCCCAAATCCACTTCCAATTTTAAAAGCTTATCTGCCTTCGCTACCTTTTCGGCAGCAAGTACCTTGGCTACACGCAAATCAAGTTTGGCAAATTCATCAATCGAAACTTCCGGCAGTGTCTCAATTTTAGGCGTTTCTTGAACAGAGGTACTACTTTCAGCAGACTCGCTTTCTTCTCTTTCTTCAATACGAGGAAAAATCTGCTGTGGTTTATTAACTTTTATTCCCGCTTTTAGACCGCCGAATGTTGTAATATCACAAATACGAACTGTCCATAAATCATCAGGCATACCAAGTTGTTGCCAGATTTTCTCCGCTGTCGTCGGCATTACAGGTGACAACAAAACCGCAATAGTACGCAATGTTTCAGCCAAATTGTACAGAACTGTATCAAGACGACTGGCCTGATCAACCTGTTTGACCAAAGCCCAAGGACTTGTTTCATCAATATATTTATTCGTACGACTAATCAGTACCCACACGTCTTTTAATGTCGTCGTAATATCATACTTATCCATAGTAGCTTGATAATTTTTCACAGTCTTATTACATAATTCTTCCAGTTCCTCATCAACAGCAGCTTTTTCTCCCGGCGCAGGAATAACACCGTCACGGAAGCGACCGACCATAGAGAGGGTACGATGCAGCAAATTGCCCAGATCATTGGCCAAATCAGCATTGATACGATTAATAAGGGCCTGGCGCGAGAAATTACCATCTAAACCAAGGTTAATTTCCCGTAGCAAAAAGTAACGGATCGCATCCGGTCCAAACTCATCAATCAGTGCTACAGGATCAATCACATTGCCTTTGGATTTTGACATTTTATCGCCTTCAACAATCAGCCAGCCATGACCGAAAACCTGCTTTGGCAAAGGCTCACCAAGAGCCATTAGAATTACAGGCCAAATAATCGAATGGAATCGAACAATTTCCTTGCCAACTAAATGAAGATCAGCGGGCCAAAATTTCTTATATTTTTCGCGATCATCGAGATAACCTGCGGCCGTGATGTAATTGACGAGAGCATCAAACCAAACATAAACAATATGCTTCGAATCAAACGGCACGGGAATGCCCCAATCAAAAGTTGTCCGAGACACACACAAATCTTCCAGACCGCCTTTAATGAAATTGATCATTTCATTGCGACGCGTAACAGGTTGGATAAATTCAGGGTTCTCCTCTATAAATTTTAGCAGTCTATCTTGATATTTGCTCATCCGGAAAAAATAGCTTTCTTCTTCCAATACTTCTACAGGTCGCCCGCAATCAGGACATTTGCCATCGACAAGCTGACGTTCCAGCCAAAAGGTTTCACACGGCGTACAATACCAACCTTTATAGGCAGACTTATAAATATCGCCCTGATCATAAATTTTTTGAAAAATATTCTGAACGACCTTACGATGCCGCTCCTGCGTTGTACGAATAAAATCATCATTAGATATGTTGAGTTTCTTCCACAATTGCTGAAAAGATGCGACTATCTTATCCACATAAGCAATGGGCGTCACGCCATTTTCCTGGGCTTTACGTTCAATTTTCTGACCATGCTCATCTGATCCTGTCAGAAAAAGCACATCGTAGTCCATGAGCCGTTTATATCGCGCAATCGTATCTGCCACACTCGTGCAGTAAGCATGTCCAATATGAAGTTTATCACTAGGATAAAATATGGGCGTCGTAAGGTAAAAAGGTTTTTTACTCATTTTGTCCTCCTTCAAATTAAAAGTTCGTATGTAATATTATAATACTCCCAGGCCTTTCCATGCAAAAAAAAATCCTAATTTATGCGGATTCTGCAATTTTTTGAAAAAATTTTATATTTTTTGGGAAAAAACAGGTTGACAACCCCTGTCATTTTTGGTATTATTTAGTCAGACGGTTTTTGTCGAATTATGTTATATGAGAGGAGAAATAATAAAAAATGAAATCAACAGGTATTGTACGCAAAGTGGACGAGTTAGGTAGAGTTGTTATTCCAATCGAGCTTCGTCGTACTCTTGATATCGAAGAAAGAGATTCCCTAGAAATTTATGTAGATAGCGATCGCATTGTCTTAAGAAAATATGAACCTGCTTGTGTTTTCTGCGGTAATGCAGATGAGGTTACAAATTTTAAAGGTAAGAACGTATGTAAGTCCTGCTTGCAAGACATGGGACAAGCAGCCGTCTAAAGCTCGAAAAAGTTCATACTTCTTTTTTGAATGGATAAAAGTCACAGTTACTGTGACTTTTTTTTATCAAAGTCTATCCAATTGCATCAACTAAATTTCACTTGAGTAAGGCCTGATAAACATCCCGTTTAGAAAGATTGTATTGCACAGCGACTTGCCGCATCGCCTCTTTTTTTGCTAACCCACCAGCAACAAACGCCTCTACAGCAGCAGATAAAATCGCGTCTGACGGAGGCTCATTAACCAATACACTCGTTTCGCATGTAGCCCCGGCTAAAACGATGGTAAATTCGCCACGTGGCGGCACGGCTTGAAAATGAGTCATGACACCACTTAAAGAACCGCGAATAAATTCTTCGAATTTTTTCGTCAGTTCTCTGCCAACCGCAACAGAACGGTCGCCAAACATTTCCTGGAGAATACCAAGCGTAGCTAATAAATGATGAGGCGATTCATAAAAAATCAGCGTATAAGGATGCTCAACGAATTGACTCAGCATTTCTTGCTGCTTTTTTTTTGTTTTAGGCAAAAAGCCCAAAAAGGTAAAAGCCGTTGTATCCAGACCGGATGCAATAAGCGCAGATAAAGCTGCATTGGCACCTGGTAAGGGAACAACAGAAATCTTGGCCAGAATAGCCCGTCTGACAAGATCACTGCCCGGATCACTAATGCCAGGCATGCCAGCATCACTTACAACAGCCACATCATCCCCACCAAGCAACCTGTCAATCAAGTAGGGACCGGCCTGCTCCTTGCTATGCTCATCATAACGGGTTAGCGTCGTATGAATGTCAAAATGAGTGAACAGTTTTCGCGTATGACGCGTATCCTCAGCCGCAACAACAGCGACTTCCCGCAAGCACCGGAGCGCGCGATAAGTAATATCCTCTAAATTTCCAATAGGTGTTGCACACAAATACAAGGTACCTGCCACGACGTCACCTCATGAACCGAAATAAAATTCTTGAATTTCATCCGTATAACTGCCATCGGCGTTATGGACGATAAGCGGCGGAAGCACAGATAGCCCTGATTTTCCACCGCGAATACCCTCTACAAGCAGCATATTTGCCTGTTTACCGAGCGCAGGATGAATGAGTCTAAGCCGCTTAGGTTCTAGCCCCTTTTGACTCATTAAACAAAGAATTTCTGTCATACGCTCCGGCAAATGCACCATAGCAAACCGACCGCGATATTTTACCCAAAAAGCAGCGGCTGTAATCACATCTGTTAAAGAGGCCGAACATTCATGACAAGCAGAAGCCACATTTTTTTTACTATTTTGCGCTCCTGTACCAATCGCGCGATAAGGCGGATTAGCTACAACAAGATCAGCGGACCCTGCCGGAAGCTGCGAAAGCAGGCGATGCTGGCAATAATCCGCTTCAAGGATGTCAATGACAGCATCAAGATCATTTAACGCCACACTACGCCTAGCAAGTTCCGCCATATGCGTATTGATTTCAATGCCCGTGATCTTTTTTGCTCCCCTTGCAGCGAGTAGCAATGCAATAACACCGGTACCTGTACCTAAATCAATGGCCTGGCAACAGGGACGAATCTGCGCAAAATGAGCGAGTAAAACGGCATCAAGAGAAAAAGCAAATTCCTCCTCATGCTGAATAATCCGATAACCTCCATAATACAGTTCGTCGATCCGCTCACCTACTAATAACTTCATATTACTGGCTTCTCGCCTTTGGGAACAACTTCTTCCCAAGGAAGTTCTAAGAATTCCCCTTCAGCGATAGCAATGCGAACCGTTTTCTTCGCAGGATTCACTGAGACAATTTTTCCATCGCCACTGACTGTAAGGACGTCCAGACCGACCTTCGGGGCAGTCATTTTTTTCGAACTTGAACCATAGCAATTGCTTTCATATTTCAAACAGCACATTAGCCGTCCACAAATACCCGAAATCTTCGTCGGATTAAGTGATAAATTCTGGTCTTTGGCCATACGAATAGAAACGGGTTCAAAATCGCCTAAAAAGGTTGCACAACAAAGTGAGCGGCCACAACAACCAATACCACCCATCATTTTGGCTTCATCACGAACACCAATCTGTCGAAGCTCAATGCGCGTTCGAAAGACACTGGCTAAATCCTTCACTAATTCGCGAAAATCGATCCGGCCTTCGGCTGTAAAATAAAAAATAATTTTATTTACATCAAATGTATATTCCACATCAACAAGATTCATTGGAAGACCATGGACTGCGATCTTTTGCTCACAAATAGTAAAAGCTGTTTTTTGTTTTTGTCTATTCCCTTGCACCTTTTCTTCATCTTCCTGTGTTGCTTTACGCTGCACCGGTTTCAAGGGTTGAATAATGTCTTTTTCCTCTACTTCGCGCGGTCCAATGACAACATCGCCAAACTCTAAGCCCCGTGCAGTTTCTACAATAACATGATCGCCTGATGATAACACAAAGTTACTGGGATCAAAATAATATATTTTTCCCGCTTTTTTAAAACGGATGCCCACAACTGTCTGCACTAGTTTCCCTCCCAATTGTCAAATCGCGCAACGAAAGTACTAAAAACTCAAATGTAATCCGCGGATTTCCATTTTTCCTAAGCGATTGTTCTGCTGTAATAAAGAACGACAAAGCCATCCTTACTTGTTGCTCCTGTACATAACGGCCTAGACGTTCCAACACGGTCTGCTGATCGATGTTCACTGCTAAAAACAAATAATTCTGTTTATTGCACAATCTTGACAATAATAAATCCCGCAGCAACCATTTGATGTGATAAAAAAAATCACTTCGCTCCTCTGGCGAAAGTTCCGTTAGCTTACCCGCATGATCTAAAACACGACTTGCCGGAAGTTCTAAAAGATTGATCAGCCACTCGCACGCGAACTGTCGAATAGCAAGCCCCTCTGTCTCAAGAAACCGAAAAGCCGCAGCCACCCGCCCCTGACTAATTTTAGCAGCAATTTCCGCCCTTTGCTGCGGCCAACCAGCCTGAATAAGTGCTATCCTAACCGCATCTAGAGCAACTAAATCAAATCGTATCTCCTGGCAACGTGAAAAAATCGTTTCAAGTAGATTTTGCCGATTTGATGCAATAAGAATAAATATCACTTGAGGCGGAGGTTCTTCTAATATTTTTAAAAGACTATTCTGCGCTTGCGTTGTCAATTTTTCCGCTTCATCAATAATAAATACCCGCCCCTGATTAAGCCGCGGTGTAAAAGCTGCTTCTTTTTGAAGCAATCGAATTTGATCAATTTTTAGCGAAGCTCCCTCAGGTACTAGTTCATAAAAATCAGGATGATTATTCGCAATAAATGCTTTACACGACGGACAAACTTGACAGGCTTGGCTGCCTTTTCTATCACAAAGCACGTTCTGAGCAAAAATATGTGCCGTAAGCCGCTTTCCAATGCCATCTGGCCCAATAAACAAAAGAGCATGCGGAATAAGCCTACTTGTTATAAGCCGCTTCAGGCGTTCTATTTGTTTGCTATGACCAATTATTTCATCCCATGTCATTGCTTTCCCTACATATACAAGTCGACAAGCATGCCTCGTATGGCATCATGTTTCGCCAAAATACTTAGCTGCCGTTCTTGCCCAACTCGCACATCTTCTGCCATATCGGCCAAAGTGCTATCCACTTTTTTTATAATCGTAAACATCTTTTGACGTCCCTGCCTATCCCAGCCCCGTTCGGAATGAACAGAATACATCCCACCAACAGCCTCACCAATAAAAGAACGAACAAGTTCGCGATAACTTTTCAAATCAGCATAAGTCGGGGCCTGGCTCAGCTTATTGCCCTGTTCATTAATTTGATCAAGTAGCTTGTTTAATTTTTCCTTCGACTGCTCTTCCTGGGAATTCATGAGGTCAGATGCAAAATATCCCTGTGTCTTTTCTGACCTACTTTGTCCCTCGCGTTCACTGACAACAGGCGTTTGAACCGTTCCTAAATTATTAATCTTCACAAGGTTTCCTCCCTGCCTCTCGGCCAACAGGCTTTTACCATAGTTATCCACTTAAGTGAATATTGTTACAATACTCCAAGTTATAAGGAGAATTTGTTAATTAATTTATTTTATCATATTCTCCCCTGCTTGGCATAGTAAAACAATTAGAAAGGTCTTTTCGTCCCAATCATAAAAACTTTTTTACTACATCATACACTTCCTCGTGAATAATACCAATATTCTTTAATTTGCCCGATTGAGCACATTCAATACGCACCCAACCATACTGCTCAGCCACCCAACGAGAATGATCATAACAGTGCAATAAATATTGTTGATTCTGTTCATGAATATCTTGTTTTTCACCGGACTTTAAGGGCCGCTCTGCCATAAGTTTAGCTGAATAAACGGGGGGCATATCTAAAAATACGACACAATCAGGCACAGGTAAAGTAAATTTTACGAATTCTAAATCCCATAGCCAGTCTAGATACTTTTTTCTGGCTGCTTCATTCACAATTTTTGCTGCCTGATGAATCATATTGGACGTTGTATAGCGATCGGCAATAATGATGCCCCCTGATTGGTAGAAATCGCCCCAATCCGTACGAAATGATGCAAAACGGTCAACAGCATAAAAAGTTGAAGCAACATAAGGGTTGACATCTTCAGGTTCGTGACCAAACGAACCGTTTAAATACATTTTAACGAGCGCCGACGAGGAACTGTCATAATTGGGAAATTCCACTTTGCGAACATCATAGTGTTCCAGTTCTAGCCGTTTCACCAGTTTTTTTGTCTGCGTCGCTTTGCCGCTCGAATCATTCCCATCAATAATAATTAACTTTCCTGGCATATCTTGCACTCCTTCATATAATTCATTGTCTACGCTACGACAAGAATACGATTAAGCAAATAGTCTTCCGGACCAGAAACATTCATTCCTGCTTGCTTAAGAGCCAAACAGTAATCAATCATCTCTAAAGTAATTTTTTCACCTGGACAAATGAGTGGAATACCCGGTGGATAAAAAGCCACAATTTCAGCGCAAACTTTTCCAGCTGCTTGCCGAAAGGGAACTGCTGTCTTAGAACGAAATAATGCCTCACGCGGCACTAAAACTTGCTCAGGCAAACATGGCATCGGCTGGGCTGCCGCCTCAGCCATAGCAATAAAATCGGCAGCTTGCTTGAGCTGAACAGCAAGCTGCCTCAGAGCATCAAGCAGTACATCAATTTCATGCTTACTGTCTCCTAAGGTAATTAAAAATAAGATATTAAACATATCGCATAATTCAGCTTGAATTTTATACTGACTACGCAAAAATTTTTCCGCTATCATCCCTGTTATCCCTAATCCTCTGACAGTAACGGTTACTTTCGTAAGATCCAGGCTATAACTACCAGGACGATCCATCCGCTCCGAACCAAAACAAAAGAGACCCGGAATTTTGTTAACTTCACATCGTAAATATTCAGCTAATTTAATAGCCTTACCAATAAGCCGCGGCCCCTCAGTACCCATTTGCATCCGAGCCACGTCAAGTGATGCCATCAAGATATAATTAGGACTTGTTGACTGAACCAATTGCAGCATTTTTTTTAGTCGCTCTACATCAATTCTTTCTTCGCGGCAGTGCACAATAGAACATTGCGTCATGGCCCCCAAAATTTTATGCGTGCTTTGAGCACAAATATCAGCTCCAGCATCAAGCGCTGACACAGGCAATTGTTCACTAAATTTCAGATGAGGTCCGTGAGCCTCATCGACAATCACAGGTAGTTCATAGCTATGAACTAAAGCAACAATAGCCGCCAAATCAGAAGCTACGCCATAATAAGTCGGATTTATGAGTAAAACGCCCTTGGCATCAGGGTGTTTTTTAAGGGCCTCTTCTACGACAGCCGTTGTCACCCCCATTGCAATGCCTAGCTCCTGATCAATTTCCGGATAAATATAAATTGGAATAGCACCACTTAAAATAATACCGCTGATAATCGAGCGATGGGCATTCCGCGGTACAATAATTTTATCGCCAGGTCCGGCAATAGTGAGAATCATAGCCTGAATGCCCCCTGTCGTTCCATTGACGACAAAAAAGCTATCATCAGCACCATAAAGTTCGGCAACTAATTGTTCAGCTTCTTTAATACAGCCCTGCGGTTGATGTAAATCGTCTAATTCGCTCATAAGGGATACATCATAACGAAGCATTTTGGAACCCATAACAGCCGTAAAGGGTGCTGCCATCCCCTTTCCCTGCTTATGGCCTGGTGTATGAAAGGGCAGCGCCCCCTCAGCTACATAATGCACCATGGCATCTAATAAAGGCGTGCGCCCTTGCTGCTTATTCATTGAAGTTTCCCCCTAGACAATCCGAATGAATGAACAGAGCTGCTCCCACTGGGAGGAACAGCTCTGTTATACAAAAATATTATTCCTCTTATGCTAAAGGAACACGAATCTTAATCTTCGTACCCTGTCCATTCTTGCTTTCAATGGCTAACTCACCATCAAGAATACTCAGTCTTTCTTTCATCCCCATTAGACCAAAACTCTCACTGCCAATATGCTCCACATTCTCAAATCCAATACCATCATCAGTTACAACGGCTTTGACCGTATGATTGGAAAATTCTAGGATCACCCGTACATGATTAGCCTGAGCATGTTTTTCCACATTATTCATTGCCTCTTGGATCACTCGAAAAATAGCGACTTCCACATAAGAATCGACTCGTTTTTCCTGCCCGAGAATTGTAAGTTCCGTAGAAACGGTTGTGCGTTCTTGAAAAGATTCCAATATACGGCGCAACGTTGGTACTAAGCCCAAATCATCTAGCGTCATAGGACGAAGAGCAAAAATAATTTTCCGGATTTCCTTTAAGCAACTCCGGACTTGCTCCCTGAGCGATGACAGTTCTCCCTTACAACGGACAATATCTATATCAACAAGGCGTTCGCAAACTTCTGCACGAAAAACGACACTCGCCATGGATTGTGCCGGACCATCATGGATTTCCCGGGCCACGCGGCGCCGTTCTTCTTCCTGTGCTTGGATAATTTTAGCACCAAAACACTGTCTTTGTTGCAGCGTATCCAAACTAGCCAGAACTCCGCCCATTTCATTACTGAGAAATCCCAGGACAACGCCGACTTTAGAAACAAGTTCCTCCGCTTTTCCCACTGTCTGTTGAAGCTTTTTTAGCCGTATTTCCAATTCATCCCGTCTTTGCCTGAGACTTTGCTCCTGTTCACGCGAAATAGCCAGCTCGACCTGCAAATTATTTGCTTCTTCATAAGCTTGGCGAATATCTTGTTCTGTATAAATACTAAAATTACGACTCACTTCCATCAGCCGAATTCTACCTCGCCGTTCACGATGATCTAACTCGTCAACCTTAAAAATAACCGCAATAATTTCTTTTTTTGCTTTTTCAACATCCCGTTGGACATTGTCCATTTCATTGCGAGCCGCTTCATAAACATCGTAAATTTGACTTTTTCCACTTTCCACTGCTTCCAGTGTGCGTTTTATAATTTCATCCAAAGCTTTCGTATCAAGCTCAGTCATTTTAACCACCTACGTCATTAGTGTTATGAAACGGTTTTCGCCACTCACGAAAAGAATCCCTGCCTAGATGAAAAAACCCACAACGAGTGTTATAATCTAGTTGATATGTATTGAATACTTTCCCAGCTAGCCAACTAATTCTATCTATAAAGGAGATGCTCTTATGGTTATAAACAAAACAAAGCCTTCCGTTGTTATTGCGGGACGTGTACTTCCAGTTGTTCGGGAACACTTGGAAGCTACCACCTCTGTTACACAATTTGAGGATTTATCCGGTTCGAATACACAGCTACTTGAAAAAGCACTGCAAACAGCCGAAGGACTTCTAGCCACTGCCAGTTTAACTGTTACTGCCGATTTACTTGATAAAGCCCCACAACTAAAAGTCATCTCACAACCTTCTGTAGGCGTCGATAATATTGATCTTGCCGCCTGCTCAGCGCGAAAGATTCCCGTGGGACACACACCAGGTGTCCTTGTCGAAGCAACGGCTGATATTGCCTTTGGTCTGCTCTTAAGCGCTGCCAGACGCATTCCCGAAAGCTGGAATTTTGTCTGTTCAGGTGCTTGGGGCCAAGGTCAGTCCTTTCCATTTGGCATTGACTTATATGGAAAAACCCTGGGGATTGTTGGACTCGGCAGTATTGGTGTGGCCGTCGCTAAACGTGCCCAGGCTTCTGGCCTAAAGATCATTTATCACAATCGTCACCGTCGCAAGGATGAAGATACCGTCAAAGCAACCTATGTTACTTTTGATGAACTTCTGGCTCAATCCGACTTTGTCCTTGTTATGCTGCCATTAACCAAAGAAAGTACCCATCTGTTTAGCGCTCAACAATTTGCCAAGATGAAAAGAACGGCTTACTTAATTAATGCGGCTCGAGGCAAAGTCGTGGATTCTGATGCCCTCTATAATGCCCTAAAAGCCGGTGAAATTGCCTTTGCCGCCATGGATGTTACAGACCCCGAGCCACTGCCTGCCGACCATAAGCTGCTCACCCTGAAAAATATTTTAGTAACACCCCATATCGGCAGTGCTACCCATGAAACACGCGACGTGATGGCTCGTCTAGCTGTTAAAAACTTGTTAGAGGGATTAAAAGGACAAACCTTGCCTGCCTGCGCCAATAAAGAAGCAAATTTTTAAATAAAATAAAGTAATAATAGAACGGAGCTGAGTTGAAAGTTCACTTTCAACTCAGCTCCGTTCTATTTATCCCTCACTAATCCAATGTATCTTCCCATACAATAAGTTGCGCCTTGGCAAAACCGTTAAATACAGTTGCTGACGCACTCGTATAAGCACCGCAATTAGGTACAAGAAGCACATCATCCACATCAAGCATGACAGTCGGAATATCCCGGAACAATACATCAAGGGAATCACAGCTAGGGCCTGCAAAAGTTGCCGTAATTTGTTTACCTGTCTTAAAACTAATCAGTTCATACTCCCAGTGATCAAAAAGAATACCCGAGAACGTACCATAAAGACCTTCATCAAGAAAATACCACTGTTGCTCATTGCGTTCTTGCGTACCAATAACACGTGTAATAAGATTTACAGCCGTTCCGCAAATAAACCGGCCTGGCTCGGCCCAAATTTCCGTATGAGGAAACAGACGTTCAAGTGACTCTTGAATTTGTGACAGCATCAATTCAATATCAATGTCATCCGTTACTGTCGGTATAGGAAAACCGCCACCAATATCCAGAATGGAAAGTTCCAACCCAATTCCTTTAGCTTGTTCAAAAATTCCATGACAAAGTTCCAGCGCAGCAAGATAAGCTTTCGCATTCGGTGACTGACTGCCAACATGAAAACATAGCCCGCCAACAGTAAGTCCCTGAGCTCTCGCAATAGTCAGCAGCCGAATAGCCTCTTCCGCTGGTGCACCGAATTTTTTATTTAGGTCCACTAAAGCATCAGGGTTATCTACGCGGATACGAAGCAAAACCGTTGCGCCTGGCAAAGCCTTAGCCATTTTATAAATTTCACTCTCACTGTCAAAGGTCATTTTATAAACGCCATGCTTATCCGCTACTGCCAAACCACTGGAAGTTTTCACTGGATTAGCATAAATCATCCGTTCCGGTGCAATCCCCAACCCTGTTAAAGCCATCATTTCACCATCAGAAGCCACATCAAAATACGCCCCTTGCTTCGCTAAAGTCAAAACAATTCTTTCATCAGGATTGGCTTTCACAGCATAGTGAATTTTGACCTGCGGCAGATGACTCTGAAGCAGCTGATAATTATAAGCAATTTGTTCCGTTGACAAAACAAGCAGTGGCGTTTTATACTGCTCTGCCAGTGTATTCATAGCCTTTTGGGATAATTTAAAAACTTTTTGCATTGGCCATTCTCCTGTCTCTCTAAATTCTGGCTTCCGGTCCGCAGTCTCGCCAAAAAGCACGATATGATTTTATCATAAATGACCAAAAGTGCAATAAAAAATTGAGAAAAAGGGAAAATATTTTAACAATAGCATAAGCCAAAGAAGCCTAAACCATACTTTCTTATCAAAATGAATTTAAATTCTGGGCAATTTAAGCAAAATAAGCAACGCCTGATTCAAATAACCGTTGATCTTTATTTCCTGATACATTTGTACCAACATAAGAACCGACACGTTCAGAATGGCCCATCTTCCCTAAAATTTTACCATCAGGACTTGTAATCCCCTCTACTGCCCAAATTGAGCCGTTAGGATTATATGGCACATCAACTGCCGGCAAACCGGCTAAATCAACATATTGCGTCGCAATCTGGCCATTCTTTCTCAACATTTCAAGCACCGCGGGACTGGCAATAAATCGTCCTTCCCCATGAGAAACGGCAATCGTATGTTGATCCCCGAGCTGAACCCGTTCAAACCAGGGCGACAGTTTTGACGTAATTTTTGTCTCAACATAAGTAGATATATGACGACCAATTCGATTATACGTCAAGGTTGGAAAACCTGCTTGAAGCGGCTGAATCTTACCGTAAGGCAAAAGTCCCAACTTAATCAGCGCCTGAAACCCATTACAAATGCCAAGTATCAGCGAATCTCGACTCAAAAATTCATTCACTGCTTCTGTAACAGCCGGATTACGGAATAAAGTAGCAATAAATTTTCCTGAACCATCTGGCTCATCACCTGCACTAAAACCGCCTGGCAACATGATCATTTGACTTGTTGAAATCTTCTTGATAAGTTCCGCGAGGGAATCCTGTAAATCCTGGGGACGCATATTACGAATGACTAAAATCTCCGGTTTTGCACCCGCGGCAGCAAATGCCTCAGCGGAATCCATTTCACAGTTCGTACCTGGAAAGACCGGAATAAGCACTTTGGGTTTAGCCAGTGAAGTACCCTGCCGTTTGGTCCCATGACTCTGATAAGTAACAACAGGTGCCGACTGGTCCGCAGCAGGAACAGCTTTGACAGGAAAAACCTTTTCAAGCGGACTTGTCCAAGCGTCAAGCGCTTCTTTAAGAGAAATAACTGTCTGCCCCATACGGATATCTGGCTCCGCAATCGTCCTGCCAATGGTCTCATAATAAACTCCAGCAAAGGCCTCAGCTAAATCACTTTCTTCTTTTATTTCTAACAGCAGTGCACCATAATCACTCTGGAACCATTCACTAGCGTGCTTGGAGGCCGTCAAGTCTACACCGATCAGATTTCCAAAAGCCATACGGCTCACTGTTGCAGCAAGTCCGCCCTCGCGCACTGTAGCAGCAGATAACACTTTGCCGCATCGCATAAGTGCTGTCGTTTTAGCATACAAATTCTTGAGAACCGTAAAATCAGGCAAAAACTGTTCATTCCGTGGCAAAGGCAAATAAACAAGCTTACTTCCTATTTGTTTTAATTCCGTTGAAATAATCTCCTTGGTATCGCCTACAGCCACAGCAAAAGCCACAAGGGTTGGTGGCACACTAAGCTCGTTAAAGGTACCAGACATACTGTCCTTTCCGCCAATAGCTACAACTCCCAGTTGCATTTGAGCCCAATAGGCACCTAATAGCGCACTAAAAGGCTTACCCCATTTTACCGGGTCGTCTGCCAATCTTTCAAAGTATTCCTGCAAAGTAAGATAAACCTTACTGGCATCCCCGCCAAGAGCAAC
This sequence comes from Pelorhabdus rhamnosifermentans, assembly GCF_018835585.1. NCBI lineage: Bacteria > Bacillati > Bacillota > Negativicutes > Selenomonadales > Sporomusaceae > Pelorhabdus > Pelorhabdus rhamnosifermentans. Next base: position 67,468 of record NZ_JAHGVE010000013.1, on the reverse strand, counting down.
AATTTTCGATATAGCACTTGTGACAGCATAAACACCACCATGAAAAGGACTCCATTTTGCCAAATCACACTGATAGGCATAGGTCATGAGTGTCATATCGGTTGTTTCACCTGTTTGTACAGGAATTTTCGCTGCCATACCTTCAGCAGGGCTTAATTGATATTTACCGCCAAACGGCATTAAGACTGTCCTACGCCCAATGGTCGAATCAAACCGTTCCGCAAGCCCTTTTTGACTGCATACATTAAGATCCGCTAAATTAGCCAACCAAGCTGCTTTTTCATCAGGCAAGGCAACCGCTGTTTGAGGTAAGAGAGCCGTAAATATATTTCTATTTTCAGGTGCTGTTACTTTGACTTTCGTTTTTTGCCGAACACCATTTGAATCTAAAAACTTACGACTCAAATTTACAATTTCCTTGCCCCGCCATAACATCACCAAACGGCCCGTATCTGTAACAGTGGCCACTTGCGTTACTTCTAAGTTTTCCTGCTGACCATAACGAATAAAAGCAGTAGCATCTTCCTTAGCAACAACTACAGCCATCCGTTCCTGTGATTCCGAGATGGCAAGTTCCGTGCCATCCAATCCATCATATTTTTTAATGACCTGATCCAAATCAATTAAGAGGCTGTCCGTCAGTTCCCCCACAGCGACAGAAACGCCACCGGCACCGAAATCATTGCAGCGTTTGATCATCTGACTCACAACAGGATTTCTAAAGAGGCGCTGAATATTTCTTTCTGTGGGAGCATTGCCTTTTTGTACCTCAGCACTACAGCTGGATAATGAATTGCCTGTATGAGCCTTTGAAGAGCCGGTAGCACCGCCGCAACCATCACGACCCGTACGTCCGCCTACAAGCAGGACAACATCGCCCAGAAGGGGCGTTTCGCGCACGACATTACTACGTGGTGCAGCACCAATAACAGCACCAATTTCCATTCGTTTTGCCACATAGCCTTCGTCATACACTTCTGTCACTTGACCCGTAGCCAAACCAATCTGATTCCCGTAAGAACTATAGCCAGAAGCAGCGCCTAGCGTAATTTTCCGTTGCGGCAATTTTCCCGGTAACGTCTTAGCAACAGGTGTGCGCGGATCACCGCTGCCACTAACACGCATGGCCTGATAGACATAAGAACGCCCTGACAGGGGGTCGCGGATGGCACCACCCAGACACGTTGCCGCTCCACCAAAAGGTTCGATTTCTGTGGGATGATTATGTGTTTCATTTTTAAACATCACCAGCCAGTCTTCCTTGTGTCCCCCAACTGTCACAGGTACGACAATACTACAAGCATTAATTTCCTCTGATTCATCAAGTCCATTCAATTTACCCTCTGTCTTAAGCTCTTTCATAGCCAAAACAGCAATATCCATCAAACACAGACACTTTTCTTTTTGTCCATACACTCTTTGCCGTCCTGCTTGGTAACGCTCATAAGCGGCTTGAACAGGCTCATTAAACGGACTTTGTTCAATATCCACATCTTCAATCTCCGTTTGAAACGTCGTATGGCGACAATGATCAGACCAATACGTATCAAGCACCTTAATCTCGGTTAGCGTAGGCTCGCGCTGTTCCTCCTGAAAATAAGACTGGCAAAATTCCAAATCGGCTGCGCTCATGGCAAGTCCCAGCTCATCAATTAATCTAGTCCGCTCAGCGGTTGAGAAATTGCGAAAGCCAGATAAAACAGCCACATCGGCAGGAACTTCACTCATACGCTCTAAACTTTTCGGCTTTTCTAGACTGGCAGATCGACTTTCCACTGGATTAATACAATAATTTTGAATGGCTCCTATTTCTTCGTCAGTGAGATTTCCATATAATAAGAGGACTTTTCCTGTAACCACTTGGGGCCGAGATTTTTGCGTAATCAATTGAATACACTGTTCAGCTGAGTCTGCTCGCTGATCATACTGGCCAGGCAGGCTTTCAATGGCAATTACCTTGGCCTCTATGGGGAAAATAAAATTTTCATCATATACTTCATCAACAGTAGCCTCAGAAAATACCTGCTCAGCAGCAAGGGAAAATTCCGCGGCCAAAAGACCTGTCACATCATATCTATTCAAAATTCGAAGATTCGTTAAATGGCGAATACCTAAATTCACCGTAAGATCCTGCTTCAGGGCAGCTGCCTCCACAGCAAAAGCAGGCTTTTTCTCTACATATAAACGTCTTACACTCTCCATTTATGAATCCCCCTTCATTTTCTTTACAAAACTATTGTAACACGATACAATTCATAATAATAATGAATCATTATAATATGTTCTATAAGGTGTGATTATAAATTGAAAAACTCATCTATCAATTTTGAGCACTATAAAGTATTCTATCACGTAGCAACAAATCTCAGTTTTTCCAAAGCAGCCCAGCATCTCTATCTCTCACAATCTGCTATCAGTCAAAGCATCCGTTTATTAGAAGAACAGCTAGCTGTTGCCTTATTTATTCGTACGACAAAACAAGTCCACCTCACCCAGGCCGGACAGATTTTATTTCACCACATTGAACAAGCCTATCACCTCATTGAAATAGGAGAACGTAACCTAGCAGATCTCAATGGCCTCAAACAGGGTGAACTACGTCTCGGTGCCAGTGATACGCTCTGTCGCTATTATCTACTATCTTTTCTCACAAAATACAAACACCTTTACCCTCACATTAAAATTACCTTAATCAATCGCCCCTCACCGGTCTGTGTAGACCTGTTAAAAAAAGGAGGCATAGATATTGCTCTCATCACAACAGCAGAATTTTTTTCTGAACACACTCTTTTGTGTCGGCCCCTGATGGCCATTTCTGACATACTTATTGCCGGATCGAATTATGCCGATTTACAAAATCGGCCACTTTTCCTGGAAAATTTACAACAATATCCGCTCATATTATTGGAACAGAAATCGACAACCCGTCGCTATATTGATGATTTTTTTACTGCCCGCAAGGTGCCACTGAATCCTGTCATGGAATTAGGCAGTCTCGACCTCTGTATTGATCTTGTCAAAGAAAATATGGGGCTTACTTTTGCTATTAAAGAATTTGTCCGTCCAAACCTTACATCGCATCAACTCTTTGAAGTGCCACTCGCAGAATGTCTTCCAAAACGTCATTTAGGACTTGTGACGCATGCCAAAATTCCCCTTCCCATGGCAGCACAAAAGTTTTACCAACTCCTTGAAAAAAGCGATATGTAAAAAATACAAATTTACTATAAAATATAAAAATGCGTATCACATAAAGTGGTACGCAATTAATGGATATTTTAACGATATTGTTTTAAAATTAGAACTTCAACGCGTCGATTTTTTGCTCTTCCCTCGTCAGTCGAGTTATCGGCAGCCGGACGATATTCGCCGTAACCAGTAGCACTAAACCGCTCAGGTTTTAGTCTCACATCCTCTGCAAGTAAGAACTTCATAAAGTTTAGCGCCCGTTTGGAGCTTAAATCCCAATTAGAAGGAAACTCAGCTGTATGAATAGGAACATTATCCGTATGGCCCGAAATAATCACGGACTGTGGCAAAATTGCCAACATCTTAGCAATAGTACTGCCCCAGCGTTCGGACTCAGGACGCATATCTGCTCGTCCAGATGTAAATAATGCCGTATCTTGTATCCGAATCACTAAACCATCTTCGGTCAAAGAAGTCTGTAATTGACCACCTAAACCATTAATTCTTATGTATTCATCAAGCTTCTTTTTGACATCATTGAGCTGCAACGACTCCATGGCTTGTTTCTTATTTTCCTCAGAAAGAGTGTTCTCAGGAGGCCTCTCGCTTGGTTGTTCCACAATAGCAGCCTCATTATTTAAAATAGACTGACCACCACTAAAAGCAGAGTTAAATGACTGGCTCATCTGTTGAAACTTTTTTTGATCCACTTGGGATGAAGCAAAGAGTACAATAAACAAGGCCAATAACAGTGTCAATATGTCTGAATAAGGAACCAACCAAGTTTCATCGGCATGCTCTTCAGGATGTTTTTCCGGTTTTCTTCTAGCCATAATTAATTACCTTCAGCTTTCGTGTCAAGCATTGCCGCACGCTCTGATTGCGGAATAAAGACAACAAGTTTAGCCTGTAGAGCAATGGGAGAATCTCCGGCTTGAAGCGATAAAACCCCTTCCATAATCATCCGGCGTATTTCCGCTTCTTCAGCTGACAAAGCTTTTAATTTGTTAGCAAAAGGATGCCACATAACGTAACCGGTAAAAATACCTAACAAAGTTGCCACAAAAGCAGCAGCAATAGCATGACCAAGTTTTTCAATATCATTTAAATTACCCAAGGCAGCAATCAACCCGATAACCGCACCAAGTACGCCCAGTGTCGGCGCATACATACCAGCTTGCGCAAAAATCATGGCACCCTCACGGTGACGTTCCTGCATCATATGGATTTCAGCCTCAAGTACATCCTGAATTAATTCTGAATCCATACCATCGACAACCATATGGATAGCATTATTCATAAAAGGATCCTTAATTTCTTCAATACGCCCTTCAAGAGCCAAAATACCTTCTCGTCTAGCCGTTTGCGACAACTGAACAAACAAAGGAAGGAGTTCACTTTTTTCCATCAATTGTTGTTTATAAAAAAGTACTTTTAGCAATTTCGGGAAATTCTTCAACTTAGCCATTGGAAATGCATTCATTAAAGCGGCAAATGTTCCCGCAATGATAATCAAAAAAGCAGCCGGATTAATCAGCGCCGTAATACTGGCACCCTTTAAAACCATGCCTACACCTATTGCCAAAACCCCAACAACCATACCTACAACTGTCGATAGTTCCAAAACTTTTTCCTCCAGTCATCATTGTCACGTTAAATTCATTATCAATGATAAAAATTAACAATACTGCATCTAAAATTGCTTCTGGTCTTCTTTATTCCCTGTTCATACACAAAAATCTTGTAGAATAAAAAAAATGTCACTTTTATAAAAGTTATCGGTTTAATTGTAAGGTTTTCTTCGTCATAAAGTCAACTATATAAGATAAAAATTAGACACTTTTCACTCAAAAATGGACAAATAGTGCCAAAAGGCTCAGTACTTTTTTGTAGAAAAAAGTCATTTTACGCATCGAAAAAAATAATTTCTATTAATTAAATAAGAAGTGGGGGTCAAAATAAAATTTCGCATCCTATTTTTTACACCTTTTCGCTTGTTTGTCTATTTATAAATCTCTGTATTGGCCCAACAAAAATTCTTTTTAAAAATAAACTGCTGTTTTATAATGGAATCCAATATCAAGACACGATTTAGCTGGACCCACATCTGAAACGGGTCATTAGAAGAAGTACTAACCTGCACTTGTTGAATTGTATTGGTTTGCTACACTCCCTTGCTTATCCATGCTTTTTAACATTTCTTGCTTTTTTACCCTAATAACGCCCTTATCTCTTTTTAATTCGGCTTTCAAAATTCCTTCTGTATTATGAAAATTTGTTTGCACATTCGAATCATCTGCGCTTGTGATTAAAACCACTCATTGCTTTCATCTCCCTACTATTTTAATCGGACAAACGCCTTTTAAACTTAAGTAACCCGGGCAAAAAATCATCTTAAATTAACAGGCAAAGACAAAAGCTGTAGCTCAGAATAGCATCCTGAGCTACAGCTTTCGTCAAAAACATAAATTTCCAGAGTCATGAGTTATTAAGATAAAGCCACACGCTTTCCTGTTTATTCAATTCTTCTGATCACAATTAATTCGTATACAACAAGCGCTATGGCATTCTAGACCTTTGGAATATTTCTTCCTGAAAAAATCTCCAACATTTCTTTTTTCAAACGCTGTTTAATTTTTTTCTTTTCACCAGGTAATAATTCTTTTTTTGCTGTACCAAATAAATAATTATCTAAATCAAATTCTTTTAAAATCATCTTAGTGTGAAAAATATTATCTTGATAAACATTCGTATCAATCATTTGATACATGTCTTTCATATCTTTGGCAATATAATTTTGGATGGAATTGATTTTATGATCGATATAAAACTTTTTACCATTAATATCACGCGTAAATCCCCTTACGCGATAATCAATGATACAAATATCCGAACAAAAGCTTTTGATTAAATAATTAAGGGCTTTCAGTGGCGAAATTTGGCCACAAGTAGACACATCAATATCGGCCCGAAAGGTACTGACACCTTGATCTGGATGACTTTCAGGGTAGGTGTGAACAGTAATATGACTTTTATCCAAGTGTGCTACAACAGCATCACTTTTCAATTCGTCATGTTCTGACGTTCCATCAGGTTTCTGATCCACCTTATCTTCTGCAATAAGCATGGTCACGCTGGCACCTTGCGGCTCATAATCCTGCTTGGCAATGTTCAAGATGGTAGCGCCAATAATATTAGCCACCTCTGTCAGAATCACTGTTAATCGCTCGGCATTATACTCTTCATCAATGTATTTAATGTAGTCTTGCCGATGCTCTAACGTCTTTGCATAACAAATATCATACATATTAAAGCTAAGCGTCTTCGTCAGATTATTAAATCCATAAAGTTGTAGTTTCTTTATTCCTTTAATTTCCATTTTTATCTCCTTATATGGTTTTACTAATCAAAAAATCGGACTTTTATCCGTTCATAACGAAGTCCCATGCATTATTTTAATGATAATACAACAAAAATGCAAGTAAAACCTACAAAAAAAGCTTACAAGTAGTTTTTTGCCATATCTGCCAGCAATAAAGCATTTAATGCAATAACTGCAGCCTGCTCCAGTGTATCCACGTCGGTTTAATGGCCCTACCAATGATCATCGAAATCAGTGTATCCAGATATTCAAATTTTAGTTGTTTCTCAAGCAGCGCTAGCAGTTTCCCGATCCTTCTACTCATTTTTTTCTGTACGATCATAGACATTTCCTGTTCCTATTTCATAAAAAACGTCTTCGCGCCAATAAATACTCCCGGCTGACTGACATATATTTTGAATACTATAAAAAAATAGGGCTTACCGCTATTTCCAGCGATAAGCCCTATTCCATATTACTTCACTAAATGACACGCGCAACAATCAAAGGAGTCACTCTTATTTTATTTAGTTTAGAAATTATAAGAAGCCGTAGTACGGAAATTAGTAGTCTTAACTCCACTAGTAATATTTTCAATATCTTTATATAAGAAGTTCAAAGAAGTATCTTTTGTAAATTTATGACCATAGGTATAATATATGCCCTTGGAATTGGAATCCCAAGTAGTCATATCGGTATGGAACTCACCGTTCTGCTCAACCCGGAAAATATTGGCGGAAATGCTGTTCTTATCATCAAATTTATACGATACACCGTAATCAAAAGATTTATTAGCGTTATTCATATCGGTTTGAGCATACTCAGTATAGAAACTGGCCGAACCAAGATTGTAGGCAGCATTGACAGCCCATATGTTACGACTGGTACCATCAGTTGATTTTTCATAGTTATATCTACCCAATGTGGCTCCATAAGTAAAGGCTGGAGTAACTGCATAATCAGCATGAGCAGTATAAATTTTATTTTTACCGGAAGGTCCAAAAATATTATCTTCCTGTACAACTGCTGCTTGGTAGCTAAGCGCGCCGTTCTTGCCCATAGCCGTTACACCATCAGTAAAGAACTGTTTGCCAAGATAACCAGTTGAATCATAGATTAGACCCGTAGCTCCAACAAATAGGGGTTGACGTCCAATCTTATAAGTAGTATCACCCGTTTTGTAGTTAAGACCAAATTGATCAATTGCCGCCACATTTCTTGCATTCGGTCCATAAGCAGCTGTGTTAAAATCTGCCGGACTTTGATTGCTCACATGTTGAACCGCTAACCGACCGTACACACCCCAGCCATTACCTAAATCACTATTGGCATTCAAAAGCAAGGTGGCTTTGTTAGCATTAGAGCTTACTCCAGCTTTATCAATGTCACGGTACTGATAGGCTATGCTACCATCAAGGGTTACTGGGGCTTGAGCAGCAAATACAGCTGAAGTAGAAAGTGCCAGAGCCGTCGCCACGGCTGTTGCAATAAGAGACTTTTTCATCATAATTCCTCCTAAATGTTTTAACATTCAGTGACGCCGCCGTATAAAATCAATGTAAGTTTCCATGTTTCCTTACCTGCTTTTAGCTTTCGAGCACACTGTTTACATATTTCAATACTCTGCCTATTAATTCCGCCGACTTCCCCCTTTCGAATGAACCAAGATGGGCTACAAGACCAATTTACACCCCACGCCAACACTAAATTGGTACAAAAAAAGCTTAAAGGCATCCACGGTTCCCCTTTAAGCTTCTCTGCTCAACATTATGTTAACTTGTAAATTATATTATCATTTACATATATTATTGTCAATCGTTTTTTGAACGAAATAGAACCTGATTTTGTAATTATGTAACCCAAGATTTCTTCGAAGCAAACTTATATGATCTGTGCATCAGCAGGAACCTTTAAAAATTCCACTTCCGGATTACGTTCCATAACCCAATTAAGAGACCATTCGTTATTAACAAGGGCCACAAGACGATCATGAATATCAAATACGAGCATACTGCTTTCCATATTTTTCAGTGTTTTGATCTCAACAGGCCCTGCTTGGGAAGTAAGCCAGCGCGCCACACCATAAGGCAGCCTGTTCATTAATATATCAACGCCATATTCATTTTTCAATCGATATTCCAATACTTCAAATTGCAAGGAACCTACTACACCAACAATAAAAGATTCTACAGAATAGTCACTGGGCCGAAAGACCTGCACAGCCCCTTCCTGCGTGAGCTCTGTCATGCCTTTAATAAACTGTTTGCGTCGCATCGTATCTTTCGGTTGAACCCGCGCAAACTGCTCAGGCGGAAACACAGGAAAGTCACGAAACTGAAGGCGCTCTTTTTCGCCGCAAATGGTATCGCCAATACCAAATACGCCGGGATCAAAAAGGCCCACAATATCTCCGGGATAAGCTTCATCAATCAGGGTACGCTCTTGGGCTAAAAATTGCTGTGGCTGGGCTAACTTTACTGTTTTCCCACTGCGAGCATGATAGACGCTCATACCTCGCGTAAATTTACCGGAACAAATCCGCATAAAAGCCAAGCGATCGCGATGAGCCGGATTCATATTGGCTTGGATTTTAAAAACAAACGCTGAGAAGACGGGATCTGACGGATATATGACACCGCTATCAGCCAAACGCGGTGCTGGAGCTGGCGCTAATTGTAAAAATTCCTCTAAAAAGGGCCGCACACCAAAATTACTCATGGCACTTCCAAAAAACATGGGAGTCAGTTCGCCTTTACGCACCTTATCAAAATCAAAGGTATCGCCAGCCATATCCAAAAGTTCAATATCATCAATAAGCGCTTGATGCACTTCAGCACCTAACAGCGCTTTAAATTCTTCGTCATTCACATTACCCTGTTTAGACGGCAACACTGTAGTACCATGGGCACCGCTTTTTTCAAACAATTCCACTTGGGCTAATTGCCGATTATAAACCCCTACGTAGCTGCCTTCTACTCCAATAGGCCAATTCATGGGATATGCCCGAATGCCTAGTACCTGTTCAATTTCCTCCATTAAATCAAAAGGGTTCTTACCAAAACGGTCGAGTTTATTCACAAAAGTAAATACAGGAATACCCCGTTGCTTACAAACATAAAAAAGTTTTTTTGTCTGTTCTTCTACGCCCTTAGCAACGTCAATCAGCATAACAGCGCTATCAGCAGCCATGAGTGTCCGGTAGGTATCTTCACTAAAATCTTGATGGCCCGGTGTATCTAAAATGTTGATGCGAAATCCATCATAATCAAACTGTAATACACTGGACGTAACAGAAATACCTCTTTGTTTTTCTATTTCCATCCAATCCGATACAGCATGTTTTTGAGCTTTTCTGGCTTTTACCGAACCCGCCAGATGAATGGCGCCCCCATAAAGCAGTAATTTTTCCGTTAATGTTGTTTTTCCGGCGTCAGGATGGGAGATGATTGCAAAAGTACGCCGCTTATTTATTTCTTCCACTAGGGATGACATGAATAGCCTCCTATAATTCAATCAGATAAATTCTCCTAAAATTCATTTACGACTTGTTTAAACAAAATGATACTAAGTATTATAAAGTAGATCATACCAGAATATCCAACCTTAAGCAACACCACCATCTCGCCCCTACAATACGTTCATGAGTGTATCGACGACATTTTTCGGCAAAGCCAAGTTGGTCTCAAACTCAACGACTCCGGCCCGAGTTGTCGCACCTTTAACAACAAGCTCATCAAGTGGTCGATACCCCATGATCTCGATACCGGCAAGCTTTGAACGGGACAGAGCTTGATGAAAATCAACTGTCACCATATTACCACGAAAATCCAACGCTAAATCAGACCCCACATCAATCGGGCCAGCCAGTTTTGTCACCATAGCCATACTCATATGAGAAAAAATAAACGACATAAGGGGCCTGTCAGGCAAGGTTTTATCTTCAATATATAGTTTCATCACAGAATGATCTTTGTCATGCTCAAACTGCTTTATTTGACAAGTCATCTCCACCGTGCCTACAGAATCTGTACGCAAATGAACTTTAAATTTATTACCATCTAAAGAAGTTAAGGTAAACTCTTTCACCTTGCTTGAATCACCTATGGCTTGTTGAAGATATTGATTAAGCACAGCATCAGGCACAGCAATATTTCCTTGTTCCAAATCGGCCACAGTCTGGCGATCCCATACTTCCCGCAGTGTACTAAGCATGCGCGACATATCCCCAAAAGAAGAGCCAAGATCCCACGCCTTCACACTTTCCTCAACATGTACAATCATTACAGGCATATCCATTATGAAGTCTCCTTTTTCATTTCTCCGCAATCAAACTGCTCTTTACTATTATAGTAAGCTTTTCCCCTAATGAAAAGCTGCTTTTCGACAAAAAAATAAGCAAACTGTCGTCTGCCTATTTGTTCATTCCCATATTTTCTTTGAAAAAAGCAATATTTTCCTGAGAAACAAGGGCTCGATCATTATCAATCGTGATCATATGATAAGAATCATGAAGTAAAACTTTACGAATAGGGGCTGAGCCAGCATGGTTTTCCACATACTCAGCATTTTTAATACTGGCTGTATCATCTTCCATGGCATGAAGCAACAAAAGCGGAGATTGTATCTGAGGCAAATGTCGTTTCACTTGATTAATGAGTTGAAAATTTTGATTCATGACCACACCAGGAACTTCATCATAGACAAGTGTTTTTGTATTGCTAGCCACGAGTTTTCGTAACCGCTCATTTTTTATGCCATAAGGCGGCCGTTCCGTAAAAGAGTAATAATACTTAAGCGGTGTATAATAAGCAAGGGGAATCAAAAAGGAATACCAGGGAATGGTCCAACCATCATAAAACAGCGTTGTAGACATGAGCGAAACAGCAGGTATTTCTTTAAATTCGTGAGCCAATTCCAAGGATAGAACAGCTCCCATACATAAGCCGGCTACGCCCACCTTACGATGCTTTTGTTTTAATTCAAGGTAGCGTTCGCGCGCTCTGCCATACCAATCCTGCCACTTCGTTTGTTTCAATCTCGCTAGTGTTTCACTATGACCGGGCAGACAGGGAGCTGAAACAGTAAATCCCGCTTTATTTAATTTTTCTGCTAAAAATTTCATTTCATAGGGATTTCCTGTGAGGCCATGAATAAGCAATACAGCCTCTTCACCACCAGACAATTCAATATCATATTGATTCATTTATTATTCTCACCATCTTTATTTATTGCCTTAAAACACAATCAAAAAAAGCAAACAAAACCGCCCCTATCAAAAGCTAGCGGTGATTCTGCCTACTATTAAATTTACTGAGGGCACAATGCCCTCAGTAAATAATGAATCATAAATATATCAGTGTCCTAGCCGTTTCAGCAAAGCTTCAAACAACTGAATAAATAAGTCTATTTCTTCATAAGTAATGAGCAGCGACGGCGCCAAAGTAAAGACATTTTTATAATAGCCGCCAATATCAAGAACAAGACCATACTTCTTACCATTAACTTCAATATCACCCTTCATAGCTTCATCCACAATGGCATCAGCCAAGGTCTTGTCAGGTGCAAACCCATCCGTCTTGGTCATTTCAATACGCAACGCCAATCCAAGTCCATCGACATCACCAATCACATTATGGCGTGTTTTAAGTTCGCGTAATTTTTTCAGCAAATAGGCGCCTTTTTCAGTAACATTCTTCTCCATATCATGTTTTTTACAATAGGCTAACGTCGCTAGTCCGGCCGCCGTTCCTAACGTATTACTTGCAAAAGTAGAATGCGTCGATCCTGGCGGGAACTTCTCTGGATTAATCATATCTTCTTTAGCCCACATGCCTGAAATTGGATTCAAACCGTTCGTAAGAGCCTTGCCAAAGACAATGACATCCGGATCAATATTAAAGTGCTCTGTTGACCACAGCTTACCTGTCCGATAGAAGCCCATTTGAATCTCATCAGCTACAAGTAAAATATTATGCCGTTTTAAAATGGCCTGCAATTTACTGAAGTATTCCTTAGGCGGAATAATATAACCACCTGTAGCCTGGACAGGTTCCACATAGAAAGCGGCAAACTCAGCTTCATTCACCTTCGGATCAAGCACGCCATAGTATTCCGTTTCAAAAAGTTTTTCAAACTGTTTAATACATTCATAACCGCAAGTACCCGGTTTCTTACCATAGAAACAGCGATAGCAATAAGGATAAGGAATAAAATTAGCCCTGTTGCCAAAATGCCCATAGCGGCGACGATAACGGAAGCTACTGGTAATCTCCGATACAGCCAGTGTACGGCCATGGTAACCGCCCATAAATGCAAACATCGATGATTTGCCATGTGTATAATTACGAACAAGTTTCAGACTATCTTCAACAGCCTGTGCACCACCCACATTGAAATGAACGCGGCCCTTGGAACCAAACCGTTTTTCCGTCTCTTTTACAATTTCATAAGATAACATAATTTTTTCCTTGTGCAAATACTGGCAAGCCAGTTGCGGCAATTTTTCCATTTGAGCCTGATGGCCTGCTTCAATTTCGGCATTTTTATAGCCAAAGTTTACAGCAGAATACCACATTTGCATGTCCAAATAAGGCTTGTCTTCCCGGTCAAACAACCATGATCCTTCACAATGATCGAAAATCTTGGCTGGATCAATGTAGTGTACCGTATCTCCATAAGAACAACATTTTGATTCAATTTCGAGTAATTGCTCATCATTCATTTCGTCCCAATTCATAATAATAGCCTCGTTTCATTTTAATATAATCTATTATGCAATGACATTTTTTTCAATCCGCTGTTTACGCAGATTGATCATAATATCTTGAAAATCAGTATAAACACAATGAGGTATGTTTTCTTGTATACAATAATCGACTAATTTCGCCTTGGCATAAACAAAATCAGCTGCACCAGCCAAACAGAAATCACTTTGACCGTCACCAATGAGATAGACAGGCAATCCTTGTGCAGCTTGCTCAGCAGTGCGACATTTACATGTTCCTGATGTACAATGATCATAAGAATAAGGATAGGCAGTCACTAATTTTTTATTTGCTTCCTTCAATTCATTGGCAAAAACGGGTAGTCCCTGTAATCCATTTTTGGCCAAAATATGATCAATCAATACTTGAAAACCATCACTGATAATGGCAAATGGAATTTGCGCTTGCTGCAACTGCCGCACAAATTCGATAAATGTAGCATCAATTTCGATGTGTTCCACAAAAGCCAAAATTTCTTCTAAAGGTGCTTTAATCAAGGCGAGTTGTTTGCTCAGACATTCCTTAGAACCTATCTTTCCTTGCTGCCATAGCTGTTCAATTTCCAGCCATTTAGGCGGAGCAAACGCTTCAAGTACCGCATCTGTCACATCAAACTCGGCAATGGTACCATCAAAGTCAATGGCCAAAAAATAATCCATACAGTGAACTCCATTCCAAAAATTCACGAACATTTCTAACAAAATAGCTCGATCATTTTATTAAATTAATACAAGTATAGCACATTCCTAACTAGTGGGAAACTAAGGAAATCTCATTTTAAGCAAATTGTTAACATTTTGTCATATATTTTCCTAAAAGCATGACCAACTTTCGACAATTCTCTGTACTATCAAACAAGCCTGATCAATATCCGCTATTTCATGCATAGCCCCGACAAGATTGGATTTTAATGCTACAGACCCGCGAAATTCATTCAATAGCTTCAGACATTTTTGAAGCGCTAGGACCATCCCCTTGTCTAACAAATAAGCTGCCACACCATTGCCGCCTTGTTCTAGATCCATGACTTCAAAAGTTTTATTGTGTGCCGAAAAGCCTACCGTAAGATCATGAACACTCACACCTGCTGCCGAAGCTAAAAATTCTGTCAAAGCGGTTTGAAAAAGCGAAGTCATTTCGCGCAAGCAAAGATCTTCCTGCGACGTTAACAAAAAGGGGATTTTCCACATCCAGCCCAGAGTCACCCTATCTTGCCATAAGATTTCACGGCGCGGAAGCTGTTCAATCGTTACCTGACGATGAGGCAGACGGACTTTCCTGTATGCTACGACGCTTTGTCTAAGACGCCACTGACCATACACAAGAGTTGACGGCACCCAATAAGGTGGACACAGGATTTTCAGCAACTGCACTTGACTATGACAGATACCCCTTGTTAAAACAGCTCGCTTGGCAGGCACCGCATCAATACGTTTAATTTGATCTACTTGAATGCCTCGACCAGATTGAATAGCAAGTACTGTCCCCGCTTCATTACGATAAGCAATAACGCGCCAGTAATTGTTCTGATGATCCAGATAGGTTGCACCCAAATGAGCATCTCTCATAAGGGCGCTGCGATCAAGCAGTGCGATCCCCTCATGGGTTGAGACACATACAAGAGGCACTTTATCCTGGTCCACGCTCCCTCGAAATCCCCAATACGGCCAAAAAGGCTGCGTAAAATCAAGAAAACCGCAAAGTGAAGTCAATCGCTGCTTTATTTCACTACTAGATGGATTCTCACCATAATAAATCTGCAGTGCCTGTTGACATGCAATTGTAGTTATCGCAGAAAATTCTTTTTGAGCCTGCCTGAGTTCCTTGTAAAGAGCTGCCATACTCTTTAGCTTAACCCACTCCAAATGAATCGGTAAGAAAAACTTCTGTCCAGATGAAACTGTAAATAATTCCGTTACATCTTGTCGCTTCTGTTCATCGTATAAAGAAGTAGAAAGACTGACTATGACCAATCCAGGTTTGTCTTGTCGACGTCCGACTCGCCCGATTTGTTGCAAAAAAGCAGCCTGCTGGTCCGGGAGGCTGGGTATCAAACAAATATCAAGACCTTCAATATCCACGCCAAGTTCTAAAGCATTCGTCGCAATAATCGTAACAGGAACATTCTCAGACAAACGAAAAGCTTTTTCCAATTTACGACGCTCAGGCAGAGGCAAGTCAGCATCATAAATAACAGCATGACCCCCTGCCTGCGCAAGCCGCTGTTTAAGAAGACGACTGGAATATTTACTTGGCGAAAAATAGACTGCTTTGTGACAACAAAAAAATTTCTTCATAAGAAGCGAATCAAGAGCGGGCCGACCAAGTTGTTTATCATAGAACAAAACTAGACGACACAGCGCCGCTTGAGGGGGATGGGCCAAACGTTCTTCCGCCTCATCCCAATTAATAAGCTCCACTTTCTGATGAATAGCATCTGTTTGCTGAACAATCTCATCAGGAGAAACAGAGAGCAGCATCGCTGCAAAATTTTTGGCCGCCGGTAAAGTGGCTGACGCCAAAAACATCTGCGGCATTTTCTGCCCCAGAACGTTTTTGAAAACACCGATTCTTTTTAATAAATAGGCGACTTGAGCGCCAAAAAGCCCCTGGTATTGATGAGCTTCATCAAGTACCACCCCTTGTAATCGGGCCGCAAAACGAATATCACGACGAAGTAACGAATAGTGAACCTTATCAATCGTCGCAATACGCAGACGTGCTTGCTGAAAAGCCCTACTTTTTTCATGCGCAGCCATAGCGGAATCGACCTTGCCACTCCCTTTCCATACTGACCAATCAATGGCCGCCCCGTCAATAATTAAACGACCGCTATAAGCAAGACCCGACTCAGAAACCACACAATCTGAGGATATTTCCTGCAATCTCACCGTCTGCCCCCATAACAATGCCTGAGTAGGGAAACACACCAGTGCAGTGGCCTTCGAATCTGTCACAAGCTTATGAACAATCCAAGCCCAGAAGCATAAACTTTTTCCAGATCCCGTAGAACTTGTTAACAAAATATGCTTTTCTTGTTGCAGTGCTGCACACAAAACCTGCTGTTGATGAATAAAAATACCATTTTTCACTGTCCTGGGTTCATAGGCGGCAATAAATTGTTGCATGGCCTTAGGAAGGCCACTACTCTGCAAAGGTATTGTTTGAGCAAAAGGCATAGTCAAACACACAGCCTGTTTAAGCCAAAATTCCGGCGAGTGTTGCCTCAGGCTATGCAACATCCGCCATAAATGAGTCGTCTGCTGCCGCTTAAAAAATTTTCCCCACTTAAACATTGCCATCGCCAGCTTTTTAATTCCTGCTTACATTAACTGTACGACACTCAACCCGTTATCGTTCATTTCTATGTTACAAATAAATCCCTTTGCTTTATTATGACATTTACTTCTTCGTAAAACACAGCTTTCCTTGTTGACAATAGAAAAAAACGCCAACACAGCCTTTCTTACAGCCAACAGATACAGAAATCGTATTACGATAATTACAAGTCAAGCAGAATGGTGGATTCTTACATTAAAAAAGCCCCTAGCACGAGGCTAGAGGCAGAGGTTGGGCAATATAACAAGATTAGTCAGGATCAATTATGGCAATATCTCCTTCTTCACCTGTACGAATGCGCACAGCATTGTCCAGTGAGTAAACAAATATTTTTCCATCTCCCACTTCACCCGTACGACAAATACGTTTGGCTGTTTCCACTACAAGTTCCACCGGGATCTCACAAATAACTGTTTCTAATTTGATATTAGGAACCAAATTAATATTATAGGCTTTGCCACGATAGATTTCTTGATGGCCCTTGGTCAACCCACAGCCAAAAACCTGAGTCACTGTCATTCCTGCCACACCAATGGCATTCAAAGCTTCCTTTAATTCTTCCAATTTGCTTGGCCGGGTAATAATCTCAATTTTTGTTAACTTTCTCATGAGAGCCTCCTCTAATAACCGAATTATCGCCTTGCAGTTATGCTAACGTCGTCTTTGCAACAACCTGCTCATCTTGAGCAGACTGGACTGCAAAAGGAATAGCTGATCCACCCACAAGATCTTGATAAGCATAACCACGCTCACCATGTTCGGAAATGTCGAGTCCGACTATCTCTTCTTTATCATCAGCTCGCAATGTTACAAATAAGCCAATGCCTTTCAATATAATAAATGTCATAACAGCGGCGAATACCCAGCTCACTGCAACACCCTCAAACTGTATAAAAAATTGAGCTCCATTGCCATAAAACAATCCATCGGCCCCTGCGGGATTAACAGCGCTTGTAGCAAATAATCCTGTAGCTAAAGCCCCCCACGTACCACCAACACCATGGACGCCAAAAGCATCTAGAGCATCATCATAACCAAGCTTTGCTTTGGCAATACTAACAGCGAAGAAGCAAAGTGAACCTGAAACAAGCCCAATAATAATGGAAGAAAGAGGTGTAACAAATCCTGACGCAGGCGTAATGGCTACAAGTCCCGCCACACAACCACTAGCTGCCCCGAGTACAGTGGGTTTACCGTGAACAAACCACTCTGTTAATGTCCAAGACAAAGCCGCTGCCGCTGCTGCTGTATTTGTAACAAGAAAAGCAAGAGCTGCTAAACCATTGGCACTTAAAGCACTGCCCGCATTAAATCCAAACCATCCAAACCATAAAAGTGCTGCACCTAGTACCGTCATAGGCAAATGATGCGGCAACATAATGTCGCGCCCATAGCCACGACGTTTACCAATCATAAGTGCCACAACAAGCCCTGACACACCGGATAAAATATGAACAACCGTACCACCAGCAAAATCCAGAACGCCAAGTTCTCGTAACCAGCCACCTGTTCCCCATACCCAGTGGGCTACAGGATCATAGACGAGTGTTGCCCAAACAAGTGTAAAGATCACAAAAGCCGGAAATTTCATTCTTTCAGCAAAAGACCCTGTAATTAAAGCTGGTGTAATGACAGCAAACATGGCCTGAAATACAACGAAAGCATAATGAGGAATCGTCGCTGCATAATCGGCATTAGGGTCCATCCCTACACCAACTAATCCCAACCAGTCTAAATTACCAATAAGATGATTCACATCAGGACCGAATGCCAAGGTATAACCAAGAAGTACCCATTGCACGGAAATAAGACCGACAATAATAAAGCTTTGCATAATTGTGCTTAAGGCATTCTTCGTTCTCACCATGCCTCCATAAAAGAAGGCGAGTCCAGGGGTCATCAGCATAACTAACGCCGCGCTGACTAATACAAACGCCGTATCACCTGTATCCACCTTGGCTGCATCTGCCACAGCCGCTACTGGAGTTGCCTCATCGGCAAAAGCTACAGGCAAGATGATCGCACTAAAAAGTAAACATAAAATTAAAATAGTCCAACCCTTTTTCATCTTCAATCCCATCCTTTGCCAGATAATTTTCACTGCTAAGGCAATACCCTGTTCTTGCTCAGAAAATAAAAATAGCCCTCGTACAGAAAAATGTACGAAGGCTTCATTGCCTATCTTGTGAATTTATATTTAAACTATATCAGCAACAACAAATCCTGTCAAGAGGCTTTAAAATCTTTTTTACAAAGTTACACTTAATCTTCAGCAATTGTCACCTTATTCATCACATCACCTTGCTCAATTTCATCGACTACATCCATGCCTTCGATAACCTTACCAAAAACCGTATGCACACCATCCAAATGCGGCTGTGATTCAAACACGATAAAAAATTGGCTACCACCTGTATTCGGTCCACGATGAGCCATGGACAGAGCACCCCGTTCATGCTTATGGGGATTGCCCTTCGTTTCGCAAGGTATTGTATAACCAGGCCCCCCTGTTCCATCACCATTCGGGCATCCCCCCTGAGCAACAAAACCAGGAATGACGCGATGAAAAGTCAGTCCATCATAAAATCCCTCTTCAATTAACTTTTGAAAGTTTGCTACCGTCCCTGGTGCTTCTTTTTCAAACAGTTCAATAACAATATTACCTTGTTCCATTTCAATAACTGCCTTTTTCATGCTATCCCTCTTTCTAACGTAATCTATTCTATTATGACATAACGAACCTATTTTATCCAGCAAACTTGTTTGAAATTTCTATGACTAATGATTGCAGAATATTTATCAGTCTATTCTTACTTTTTATTGTTTTTTGCAAGGATTTTTCTGATAAAAAGCGAAACCAAGAAATATAAGTTCATGCGCGTAAACGGCCGCGCTAAATAAAAGGAGGCAAATTTTTTATGACTACAGTAAAAATTCCTTATGCAAAAACTTATATGGAAGCCCATATTCCTGACAACAAATTGCAGGGTATTTTGCTATCCAAGGCTCATTCCTACAAGGCCACTGGCAGTGAAGAGGAACTTGTCCAGCAAGCTTTAGAAAACCCGATCGATTCACCGCGCTTAAGTGATCTGGCAAAAGGGAAAAAAAATATTGTCATTATTACAAGTGATCATACTCGCCCTGTTCCTAGTCATATCATTTCTCCCCTTATTGTGAAAGAAATCCGTAAAAGCAATCCGAACGGGAAAATTACCTTTCTTATTGCAACAGGCTTTCACCGTCTCACAACAAAAGAAGAACTGGCATGCAAATTCGGCGAAAAATTCATGAACGAAATAAATATTGTTATCCATGATTGTCGTGATGAATCCAGTCTAATTAAAATCGGCACACTCCCATCCGGCGGCGAAACCATCATTAATAGGTTGGCTGCCGAAGCAGACTTACTTGTTGCCGAAGGTTTTATCGAACCGCACTTTTTTGCTGGCTATTCAGGTGGACGAAAAAGTGTTTTACCTGGTGTCGCCAGTCAAGTAACGGTTTTAGCCAATCACTGTTCAGAATTCATCCATAACAAAAAAGCCCGGGCAGGCATTCTGGAAGGCAACCCCCTTCACGTGGATATGCTAGCTGCAGCACAACAAGCCCACCTGGCGTTCATTGTAAACGTCGTAATTGATGACAAGAAAAAAATCATTAAGGCCTATGCTGGAAATTCCGTCAAAGCCCATGAAACAGGCTGTAAGTTTGTCGAAGAATTAGCTGCCGTACCAGCAAAACCAGCCGATATTGCCATCACCTCGAATGGCGGTTATCCCCTTGACCAAAATCTCTATCAAAGCGTTAAAGGCATGTCAGCCGCAGAAGCTACTGTCAGAGATGGCGGCGTCATTATTATCTGTACTGCCTGCAATGACGGCCACGGCGGCGATGCTTTCTATAAATGGTTTGCGGAGGCACCAGGCGGTCCGCAAGAAGTCATGGATAAAATCATGCAAATTCCTGCCAATGCAACGATTGCTGACCAATGGGAAGCTCAAATTTTAGCCCGTATCCAACTTCATGCCCATGTCATTGTTGTAACAGACCAATGCGATCACAAACTGATTAAAGAAATGCATATGCAAGCAACGGACACTCTTAACGAAGCTTTGACGCTTGCTGAAAACATCGTCGGAAAAGACGCCACGATAACTGTCGTTCCTGACGGCGTTTCGGTCATTGTAAAAAGCTAGATATGGACAGGATAAATCATACATTTCATCTATACTCATATGCAACAACAAAGATTAGCAGCTTTATCGAAGCACAAGATAAAGCCTACGATGTCATTTAAAAAACTGCTAAATTGTATTAAATACTTGTAACGAACAAAAAATCGCACTGTATTTTCTCATAAAAAAGCCGCCAAGAGCGGCTTTTTTTATCAAATCTTCTAAACAACTGTATATTCAGCTTGCTCTACAGCCTTCACCACCGCGTCATAGCTGGCACAAGTATTAATACTAAAAGTGAAATCGTTTTAACCGCAGGGCATTAGTCACTACAGAGACAGAACTAAACGCCATGGCCGCACCAGCCAACACAGGTGACAAATAGCCCGCAGCCGCCAGTGGAATACCTAACGAATTATACATAAGCGCCCAGAAAAGATTTTGTTTAATATTCTGCATTGTAGCCTTACTGAGCTTAATAGCGCCAACAAGCCCCTTCAAATCACCTCGCATTAAGGTAATATCTGCTGCTTCCATAGCCACATCAGTACCTGTGCCAATGGCAAAACCAACATCAGCCGTGGCTAGCGCCGGCGCGTCATTAATACCGTCACCGACCATAGCTACGATTTTACCTTCTTTTTTTAGCGCTTCGACCTTTGCGGCTTTATGCTCAGGTAAGACCTCAGCCAATACATGATGAATGCCAACACTTTCAGCGATCGCCTGCGCCGCGCGTTCATTGTCTCCCGTAATCATCCATACTTCCATGCCAAGCTTTTGTAACTCATTCACAGCTTGGGCGGAATTTGCCTTGACAGTGTCTGCCACAGCAATCAAGCCGGCTAGTTTTTCATCTACTGCTAAAAGCATAACCGTTTTCCCCTGCTGTTCTAATTCCATCATTTTCTTCTCGATCATTTCAACAGCAATATGATGATCCTGCATAAGCTTACGAGTGCCAACCAAGAGCTGTTTATTATCAATAACAGCTTGTACGCCATACCCGGGAATGGCGGAGAAATTCTCAGCTGCTTGAAACGAAACCCCTTGTTCCTGAGCGTACTTTACAATAGCCTGAGCCAAGGGATGTTCAGATTTCTTCTCCGCGCTAGCTGCTAATTCCAAAATATCCCGATCTGAAAAATCCATTAAGGCCACCCTATCGGTCACTTCTGGCTGCCCCTTCGTAAGGGTACCCGTCTTATCCAGCACAATCGTTGTCAACCGTTGTGCATTTTCGAGATGTTCGGCACCTTTGATAAGTATCCCGTTCTCAGCGCCTTTTCCTGTTCCAACCATAATGGACGTCGGCGTAGCCAACCCCAGCGCACACGGACAGGCAATAACCATGACGGCCGTAAAATTCACGAGAGCCCGTGAAAAATTTCCGAGATCCAAAATAAAATACCAGACCACGAAAGTAAGTACAGCAATACTTACAACAATCGGTACAAAATAGCCTGAAACAACATCAGCAAAACGCTGGATAGGTGCCTTAGAACCTTGAGCTTCCTCAACAATGCGAACAATTTGTGCAAGCGCCGTATCCTTGCCTACTTTTGTTGCTTTGAACTGAAAGGCACCAAATTTGTTAATTGTGGCACCCACAACAGGATCACCGGCTCTTTTATCAACAGGAATGCCTTCACCAGTTAACATGGACTCATCTAATGTAGAAGTCCCCTCCACAATAATCCCGTCTACAGGTACTTTTTCCCCGGGCCGCACAACAAGAACATCATCTACCTGCACGGCATCAATAGGCACGTCTACCTCTGAATCACCCCGCATGACATGGGCCGTCTTGGCCTGGAGCCCCATCAACGCCTTGATGGCTTCAGAAGTTCGGCCTTTGGCTGTTGCCTCAAGCAGCTTACCTAAAATAATCAGCGTAATTAAAATCGCCGATGTCTCAAAATATAAATGAGAATCACCTGTAAGCATATTCACTATGCTATAGAAATAAGCAGCAGATGTTCCCATTGCTACGAGCACATCCATATTGGCACTGCCGTTCTTTAATGCAGCATAAGCCCCATGATAAAAAGGCCATCCAGCAATAAACTGCACAGGTGTCGCCAAGATAAACTGTACCGTAGAATTCATCAAAAACTCGCCGACTCCCCCTACCATGCCAATTGAATGCAAAACCATCGCTCCTAACAAAGGAAAAGAAAGAACAGCCGACAAAATAAGACGAAATCGTTGTCCACGAATTTCACTTTGCCGCACCACTTGCTCACGATCACTTTCGCTGGCATCGGCCATATTATGGGCCTCAAAACCCAAACTCCCAATTCTGTTCTGAATTTCACGAATCGACAATTCAGAAGCGTGATATTCCACTACGGCTTTTTCTGCTGCTAAATTTACAGAAGCTTGCTCTACGCCAGGCAATTTATGCAAAACTTTCTCAACCCGAGTCGCACAAGCTGCACAATGCATACCGGAAATTTTAAATTCCGCTCTATCTGTCACAACATCATAGCCCAAATCTTTCACTTTTTTCACAAGCTCCTTTAACCCAATTCGCGCCGAATCATAAGTAACATTCGCCTGTTCCGCTGCAAAATTAACTGCCGTCATATCTACACCGTCTAAGCGGGTTAATCCCTTTTCAATTCGACTCGCACAAGCCGCACAAGACATGCCCGAAATTTTCAGGATAACAGAACGTTGTTCTGGTTCCGTAGCCATCATGATCACATCCTTTTCTCGAAAAATATTGCCCTTTCAAGCTACTTGATCAAGTAAGTCTTTCATCATTATTTATTAAATTGTCTCAAAACATTCATTAATTCATCAATACTTTCGTCACCATGATCTTCTTTAACGGCCCTGACGACACAACTTTTCGCATGACTCTCCACAATCATGAGTGCCACCTTATTTAAGGCCGCTTTCGCCGCTAAAATTTGCTGAATAATATCAATACAATAACGACCCTCATCAATCATTTTATCAATCCCGTTAATCTGGCCCGCCACTTTTTTTAATCGCTTTCTTAGCTCGATTTGTTCTTTTTCTACTAACACGTGATTGCCTCCTTTTACTATACCCCGGTACAGTATTTAATTTAAGTATAAGACGATATTTTCATTTCGTCAATACTACAAATCGCCGTGCGATTTGTAGTAATAAAATAGTCTAATAGGCTCCTGCAAGAAATCGTATTACAATAAGCAAAAATCAAGTAGAGCGCATTAAAAAAGGCCTCCTATGGTAGTATAAAAGCTACCATAGGAGGCTCTTCCCGCTCATTTATTTACTAGATTTTGTTTTAGCCCATTGAATCCATGTCGTTCCTTTAAACCAACTGCGAACGGGATGTTTTTCGAAAAACAAAAAGGCAATCGGTGTAATAATCAAGGTGAAAAAGGTCGAAGTAATGAGTCCCCCAATAAGCACCCAGGCCATACTCACCCTTGTTTCCGAACCAGCTGTCATGGCTAGAGCTGTTGGCAGCATCCCGACAATCATCGTCAGGGTCGTCATAAAAATTGGCTTGAGCCGCGTTTTTCCTGCTTCAATAATGGCGTCGTAAGCGCTCATCCCTTGTTCCATAAGTGTCAAGGTATAGTCAAGCAACAGCGTGCCATTTTTTGCCACCAACCCATCCATTACTAAAAAACCAATAAGAGAATAAAGATTAATGGTATTACGTGTCAGAGCCAAAAAAACAAGTGAACCGATAATACCGAGTGGCAAAGAAAACATCCGAATAACAGGAGTAGAAACAGATTCATAGAGAATAGCGAGCAACATATACACCAGGATAAGGGATAATCCCAAAGCCTGGGCCATCTCCAAAAAGGTATCATGCATATTATCTGCTTGGCCTGTAAAGCGGTAAGTAACACCTTTCCCAAGGTCTTTCGGATTGATATTCTTTTTAATATCGTTCAGTACTTCCTGCAATGGTCGATCTGTAATATTTGCCGAAATATTAATTGACTCTTGCTTATCAACACGTCGCAGCATGACAGGCCCTAGATCATCTTTAACAGTAGCAATATCACCCAGCTTCACTAAATTCTTACTATTCGTCAACACCGGGATAGAACGTATATCCGAAGCCTTATAGCCATCACTATCCTTAAGCCGCACATAAATATCTGTATCTTGACCGTCATTTGTAGGATCATTCGTATAATAGCCAGCTAACCCGCCGGCAATAGCCGCATTAAATACATTATTGACATTATTGACTGTTGTGTTATAAAATTTCAGTTTTTCCCGATCTACATACAATCGAAGTTCAGGCATCCCCTCCGTATAGGAACTGCGAATATCTTTAACACCAGGCACTTTCGCTAAGGTATCCTGCACAGCATAAGAGGCTTTAGCCAAAGTATCCAAATTCATCCCCTGCAATTCAATCTGTACTGGCGCTGTATTAGGTCCGCCACTTCCGGCGCCGCCTGATACACCCGCAACAGAGGATTGCGTCTCACTAACTTGAACAATAGCTGTCGGCAAAGTCCCTTTCAGCGCTTGCCGCACCTCATCAGTCACCTGCCAAACACTGCGACTGCGCTCCTTGCGATCCACCATTTGAACTGTCACACCACCAGTGTAAGTCGATACACTGGATAAATAATTAGTAACCTCCGGAATCGTAGAAAGAAAGTCCTCAACTTCCCTCACCGACCGATTTGTTTCATCAATATTGGTCCCTACGGGCATTTGAATATTAATGCGGAAGCTTCCTTCATCAGTATTTGGCATATATTCCGCACCAATAATGCCAAGCGGAACAAGCGCCACAGCACCTACAAAGATAATCAAAACACCGGCAACAAGTTTCCCGCCATGACCAAGACTCCAACGCAGCAATTTTTCATATTTTGCGATGGCCCCTGCCTCAAATCGCGACATAAGATCCCAGATTTTCCCTTCAGGCTCTTGAATGCCGTTTTTAAACAGCCGGGAAGCCAACATCGGCGTCAAGGTAAAAGACACAAACATAGAAAAAAGCGTAGCAAATACAATGGTTAAGCCAAATTGACGAAAATATTGTCCTGTCATGCCGGTCATAAAAGCAATTGGCATAAAGACGACAACGTCACATAAGGTAATGGCAATGGCAGCCATACCTATTTCTGTTCGCCCTTCTTCCGCGGCCACGCGCGGCGGCTTGCCCATACGCATATGGCGATGAATATTTTCCAGCACAACAATCGAATCATCGACAAGGATACCTATACAAAGAGACATACCCATAAGAGACATCATGTTAAAGGTAAATCCAGCTACATACATAGCAAAGAAGGTTGAGATGAGTGAAGTCGGAATGGCCACCAAAACCGCCACAGTAGATCGCCAGCCCCGTAAAAAAAGATATAACACGAGGCTTGTTGTACAGAGACCTTCAATCAAAGCTTCTAAGGTGTTATTTAATGAATCCTGAACATACTGAGACGCATCTGTTACCGTAACGAAATGGTAATCCGGATACTCAGCGCGCAAGCTTTCCAACTGCTTTTTCGCTGTTTTAACCGTATCCACTAAATTGGCGTCACTATTTTTATAAATCGTCAGTGAAACAACATCCTGTCCATTTGTCCGCGCATAACGCGTAACACGCTGATCCTGTTCTTTTACTATCGCCAAACTGCTGAGCGGAATACTGGCCCCTGCGGCATTATTCACATGAATAGAAGCAAGCTCTTCTGGTGAAGCATACTGGGCAAGAAGGCGCACATTCGTTTCACGCTTGTCTGTAAAAACCGATCCAGCTGGTGTCAGGACATTTTCTTGCTCAATACGATTAATAATTTGATCTAATGAAATATTAAAAAAGGCGAGTTTGTCTTTATCAACCTCAACAGCCACTTCCTTGTCGCGTCCACCATCAAGCGTCACATCCGATACACCACCGGCTCGCTGTAAGCGCTCCACAAACACGTCATTAGCCAGTGTATAGACATCAGCAAGTGGTTTATCAGCCAAAACAGAAATTTGCATGATAGGCAGAGCATTAATATCACGTTTAATAACAACAGGCTCTTGAATGCCTGTCGGCAATTTACTCCGTACGGCATCCACATACTTTGTCGCATCAATAGAAGCAGAATCGGCATTCGCCCAAAATTCGAATTCCAGAATAATTTGTGCCTTTTCTGGACGAGCCATAGATGTCATATGTTTTAAATTCGACAAGGATGACAAAGAATTTTCCAATGGTTTAATAACATCTTGTTCAATTTGTTCAGTGCCCGCACCAGGATAAGACACACTGACTGTTACAATAGGGGTATTAACAGCAGGCAATAATTCTACCCCAATACGATAAAAACTAAATAAACCAAGGACAACAAAGAATAGGACAATCATGGCAATGCCTACCGGGCGCTGAATGGAAAACCGGGTTATATTCACTGACTGTCACCCCTGCTATCGAACGTGATCATATTAGGCACAATGACCAGTTTATCCCGCAAGCGGGCTAAATTACTCACCGCAATTTGTTCCCCTTCCTGGAGACCAGCCAAAATTTCTACATTTTGATCACCTCTTGCACCTACTTGAACACTCCGTTGTTCCACTTCATTTTGTCCGTTGATCACAAACACATACGTACTTCCGTTCTTCTCAAGTACCCCTGCTTTAGGCACAACAATTGTATCGGGTCGTAACACTGCTTGTATAACGGCTTTGGCAAACATTCCGCTTTTAATGGTCCCATCCGGATTATTGAGTTGAATTCGAAGGGAAAAAGACTGGTTTTGCGAATCACTGGCCGGACTTATGTAAATCACTTTACCTTGTACTGTTTTACCTAACGATTCAATCTGCACAGCAACATCCATGCCAAGCGCCAACACACCCAAGTCTTGTTCAGCTACCTGGCAGTCCACATAAATATTACTATTATCAACAATAGACAGTAATTTCGTTCCTGCCGCTACCATCGACCCTACTTCCACTTGGCGGTAGCCGATAATGCCTGACCTTGGTGCGGACAACACCAAATCATTACGTTGTTTTTCCATGGCATAAATGCCTTGCTGAGCCTTAGCTGCCGCAGCCTGAGCCGATTGAATGGAAGAAGCCACACCAGCATTCATTTGATTAGCCACAGCATCTAAACTAGCCTGAGCATCCGCTAACGCCTGTTGATTGGCATCAAGAGCTTCACGAGAAATAGCGCCTTGCGCATACAGACTTTGATACCGCTGGTTATCTGCTAATGCCTTACGGTAATCCGCTTGCGCCCGATCATAATTGGACTGAAAGGAAACACCACTTGTAGTCGAATCAGCCGCAGCCTGCTGATAAGCCGCCTGATTTTGCCTGATAGAGATATCGGCATCCCCTGTATCCTGTACCACAAGAACTTGTCCTGCTTCCACCGCCTGCCCAAGTTCCGCATAAACAGCCGTCACTTTGCCTTGATATTTGGCCGCAATATCGACTTGAGCCTGCGGAACCGTTTGACCAGTAAGAGATACGCGCTTGATGAGTCCTGTACGCGGTACAGACAAAACATCGACTGTTGTCTGCAATTTAGTCGAATTTGCCTTTGTAGCTGTACTATTATGCATTTTAACAGCCAAGATTGCTCCTAAGCAAACAAGAACTGTTATGACAGCCATTACCATTTTTTTCTTACCTAGCTCACTTTTCCAACGTCCGCGATTCATCAAGCCAATCCCCTTTCAAATATCTGCTCCGCATTCATTGTGCTCTATTAGCCACACGATTTTTTCTTTTTTCATTATGACTCCTAAATGTGACAAAAGAATGATAAAAAAACCTAGTAGAATAACCAGAGTTAAAATTACATGATGTTTTTATTATATATACGAGAGTTTGGTTACGCAAAATTTAGACTAAAAAATAATAAAACAAAAGACCTTTGACCCTAAACTTGGGCCAAAAGTCTTTTATTCTTACCGAAAGCTCGTAATCAATCCGAATAACTTTGCGTATAAGCAAGCTGAACAGCTTCATCAGAAAATTCATGTTCCCAACGAGCTACAACAACAGTAGCAATACAATTGCCAAATACATTACAGAAAGTCCGCGCCATATCCATAATACGGTCCACACCAAGAATAATGGCCACGCCTTCCACTGGCAGGCCAAAAGCAGTAGCAGTACCAGCAATAACAATAATGGAGGCTCCCGGAACACCAGCAATGCCCTTCGTCGAAAGCATTAATGTAAGACACATAAGGATTTGAGTTGCAATGGGAAAATCGATATTGTACATTTGGGCAATAAATACAACAGCCAAACTACTATATAAGGTAGAACCATCCAAATTAAAGGAATAGCCAGTAGGCAATACAAAAGTAACAATATGCTTTGGAATACCGAATTTTTGTAATTTCTCCATGGCGACAGGCAAAGCAGCTTCACTTGTTGCAGTGGAATAAGCAAGGATGAGGGGGTCTTTAAGAGCCCGCAGCACATGTAAAAAATTCACTTTGCATAACATAGAAGCGATAACTACCATAATTGCAATAAACAAAATAATCGAGAAATAGAGCGTACCAACCAGCTTCGCTAAGGGCAACAACATGCCAATACCGAATTTTGCTACAGTAAAAGCAATTAAAGCAAAAACACCGATAGGTGCTAATTCCATAACATAATGAGTGACCTTAAACATAACCTCAGCCACAGAACTCGCTAATTTAACAATGGGTTCGCCAGCAGATCCAACGGAAGCCGCAGCTACACCAAAAAAGCAGGCAAATAAAATAATTGCCAACATATCTTGTCTCGCCATAGCATCCACAATATTCGTTGGCACAATATTGACAAGCATTTGCACCATGTCAATATGTTTGCCAGCTGCCGCAGTTACAGCCGTAGCATCACTTGCAGTGACATTCACACCAACGCCGGGCTTTAATACATTAACTACAGCCAGTCCAAGAAACAAGGCGATTGTCGTGGCTCCTTCAAACCAAATTATAGCTTTGGCACCCAGACGACCTAATTTTTTAAAGTCTCCAGTACCTGCAATCCCCATAACTAAGCAGCTAAAAATAATCGGTACAACAATCATTTTAATCATGCGAATAAACATATCGCCTATCGGCTTAATTGCTTCACCATATTGTGGAAATATGGCTCCGAACAAGGCACCTAAAATGAGACCGAGAAAAATTTTGGTTGTAAGACCAATCTTTTTTTTGCTTGTTGCCATTACACATCCTCCTATCGATATAATAAGTACTTATAAATATATTCACACACTTATTATATAGATAGGCATACGTGAGACTACAAAAAAATACAAAAAGATTTTTTCTTTTCAAAAGATTATAAATCATCTATCTTCTTAATTTTCATGGACTAAAAACAACAATCCTTCAATAAATTTCTTCACATTAATCTTGCCGCGATAAGAACTCTTTTGAGAAATAAAATTCATTTCTGTATGAACTTCTTTAAAATCAAACAAGGCCGTACTACAAGTTTGAAATTTATCATTATAAAAATCATCCAGTCCCAGATTTGCCAGGTTATGCAGCCCTTTGGCAATGGTCCGACGAATACGTTGTTCAATGGTTTTTACATCATTACCTGTTTGATCGCTTAACTGACAGTAAATATCATTTAGTTGATAAGATTTATCTGCTTGTACATAAGGATAGATCAATTTCATTGCTTGATAAAGATGTTTCACACCGACTTCACCAATAATGCCAATATCGGAGAAAACCCGATTTACACGTCCTTTTTCGGGAACTTCCGGCTCGCTTTGATTCTCGCCCCCATCAACAGCTAAATACTTCGCTGTTGTATTCGAGACAATCGTCATAAATTGCTTCAATTTTCTTGTCTCTTGGACTTTCTGCACAACAGATACTAACTCCAAGACATTAATCGGTTTATGAATAAAAAACTCAATACCACTTTGATAAGCCTGCGTAATCATCGATTGGCTATCACTTTCAGAAATCATAATAAAGGACGTCTTACTATGCAGTTCTTTCAATTGCTTAATTAGTTCAATACCGTCCTGACCAGGCAACAATAAATCAACTAAAGCAATATCAGGAGTTGTTTCTTGAATAATGTCTTTCGCGGCCATGCCATCATTACATTCAACTAGTACTCGACCCAAGTTGTTTTTTTTGATAATATGGGCAATAATTTTACAAATACTAATATCATCATCAACAATGACAAAACGTAGTGACATAAATCTTGACTCCTCCCTTCAATGATTTACTGCTCGGAACCACAATCATTTTGATCAACAAGCTTACTGGTCGGAATGATTACAACGAAGCGAGTCGCAACATGCGGCTGAGAATATACATGAATCGTACCGTCTAAAAATTCCGCCAGACTTTTAGCATGAGATAGTCCAAGGCCTGTAGACATTTTTCCCGTCTCTAAACAAAATTTAGTCGAATACCCCACAGCAAAAATAACATCTAAATCGTTTTTTTGAATCCCTGGTCCATTATCTTGCACCTCAAAAACGATATGATCATCCTGAAAATATTGTCCCACCTTAATTGTACAAGCATCCATACAAGCCTCTATGGCATTAATAAGCAAATTATTAAGAATCGAAACAATCGTGTAGATATAGACCTTCTTAATAATCACATCCGCTTCATAGTGAAATTCAAGAGAAACAGATTGATTTTTTTCCGTTAAATTCCGATAGGCATTTTGCTTAATCAACGAAAACACTTCTGATAGATGAATGCCTTCTTCAAGTGTCGACGGCTCAATAATATTTTCAATACCAATGGTCACGCGATAATAATCTTTTTTTATCTCATGAATATTCCGCGCAATGGACAAAGCTTGTTGCGCCAAAGCCATTTGATCCTCTGCATAAGCCTTATCAAAGAAGCTTTTTCTTTGCAATAATTGATATAAGCCATAGCTTTCTTCCATCACTTTTTCGATATCGGAGGCCGATTTTTTGATAAAAAACAATTCCGTTTTTAATTGGGCAATCATCATATTCATGGCCACATAACGCGTCAACTGATCTTCAGCTAAAATAAAGGCATGGTATTTTCTTAACCCATAATAGCCAGTAATAGCAATAATCGCACGAATCACAGCCATCGTTACCATGCTCGTTATCATATATTCCGCATTAATGTTAGCCAATTCATGACGAGCCAGAAGTTCTGCAATATTGCCCAAAATATCGATACCGCACAATACAACAATAAGCAAGGGAAGCTGCTTTGTATATTGACGGACTTTAAGAAAGTGAAAAGCAATACCAAAAATGAAATAGTAAACAACGGCAGGAGAATTATGTGTAAACGCCACAAAAAATTTGTTCAAGCCCAGCGGAAGATAGATGAAGCTACGCAAGGCTAAAACAAAAAAGCCGCTCAGAATTGCTGTAAACAAAGCTGATAAATGAGAAAAATAAAGCAGCAGCATGGACAAAATACTCACACTCAAAGAAAAGCGAAAATAACTTTGCTCAAATGGGTAAATCGCCACCATGCCACCTAAGGATACAAATAAAACGACATGCCAAATAAATTTATAGTTATGACGACGATTCAATAAATCGATAACATTCATAAACTCTTTTGCCGCAAAAACAAAGCACAGCCTTCCTCATTCGTTGTATTTTAAAAGATTTTCATCACTTTGCTAGAATTTTTCTAATCATTTACAAATTCTCTTAATAGCCAAGTAAATCCTGCTTTTATGCCGTATTTACAACAAGCCTTTCATAAAAACCAAACGGTCACATTAATTGTTTTCGATCATTCTTTGATATTCATCGTTTAGTTTCTTAAAAATAGGACCTACACCATGGCCAATTGGCTGATCATCAAGTACGCCAACAGGAACAACACCGCTAGCAGCCGAAACGAAGACTTCATCCGCATTCATAAAGAATTCCGGCGTGCAGAACTCTTCCACCACTTTAATTCCTAAGTTCTGTGCAATATTCATTACAGCCGCTCGCGTAATACCTGGTAAAATCAGATTGCCAAGAGGAGCTGTATAAATCACACCTTCTTTCACAGCATAACAATTACTATGAGCACTTTCAGTAACAAATTTCTTTCCGCCATCTTCCCGCACAAAAATAACTTCATAGCAACCAGCCTTCGCCGCTGCATTAGCCGCCATGACACTGCCAAGAAGATTAAGCGTCTTCACATTACAAAAATGCTGCCTCTTGTCAGGATAAAACATCGCTTTACAACCGTCAGTAAAATATTCAGCTGGCTTAGGATCGACTGGCATAATAGACCCCGTTAATAACGGACGCACATTAGGAGCAATGACATGACCCCGCGGTGATTGCCAGCCTCTTGACCACTGAAAATAAATCATGCCCCTCTTGATACCAGACTCGGTTAACAGCATATCGCTGAATTTTTCCATTTCTTCTCGGGAATAGCAAGGGATAATATCAAGAGCCTTACAACTCCGCTCGAAACGATCTAAATGTTCTTTTCTAAGAAAATGTTTTCCATTCATTACCATCCAGGCATCATAAACACCGTCGCCAAATTGATATCCCCGGTCTTCAATACAAATAACAGGTTCATTCTTCTCCACAATTCTCCCATCATAAAAGCCCAATTCTTTCATTCTTATTCGCTCCCTTTGTAATTGTTTTTCAAATGCCTCAATATTATTCTACAACTTTAAACTGTAAAATTCGCCCTGCATGTCATGTTTATTTACCGCGATTTCATTCCTTGAACAACAGCATCAAACATCAGTTCGACCATCGCAATATGCGTAACTGCATCGCATCCATCCACACCCGGTGTAACAGATCCGCCAATAGTATTATGAAAACCCGCATTAGCTGCGGCTGTAAGAACCCGTTTTTCACGATTCCCATTGTTGGCCACATCCAGATTCCCCACACTTGCCGCAAGCATAGCGGCTATGGCATAACTGCCCCAATTGGATACAGTCGCTGCAAGAAGGACATCAACGAGTGTTGCTGGTGCCAGCCCCCCACCGCAGGGACAATTGCATTTGTCTCCATAAGGAACATGTTGACGTATTTCGTCTGCAATATTGCCCATACCAATCTCGTTGCCGCCATCACCAATGCCAAGTGTAGCAATATTTCGTTCACGAGCAGCCATAAAAAGATAATCCAGCTTAGCTTGAGAACTGCCCGTATCACGGCCTTGCATATTGTGAATCACGCCAGCACTGTTCATCCCCCCCCGTTCAATAGCAATGCAAAGAGTTGGCTTAAGCTCATTTAAAAGCCGAGCACTCTCTGCCTTACAATCCTCAACCTCCATGGGAAAAGGCAGAACAGCTGCAGTTAATAATTTATCGCGCGCGATAGAGAAAGCCAGATTCTCTGGTGGAACACACTGAAATCCCGCCCCCCGTGCGACTTGCTTGAGCCCCGGAACAAGACATGCGTCAGTCACAATAACAGGAGCTGCCTTAAGTCCCACACGCAGTGCCCGCGCAAGTGCCACAGCACCAGGAGGCCCGTCAGATTCTCCGCAATCCGGCGCGATCTCAGGCTGATCTACCCAACCAGTAGCAATGATGACCACATCCCCAGGCTTAATGGTTTTAGTCAAGAGCTCTACAGCAGCCAAGGTAAGCGGCTGATCCGACTTTTGCCGCGCCGCATCATATAAAGGCCCAATAACTCCACGAGCGGGAATATCCAATTGCATTAATTGATCAAGTACTTGGGCAATTTTGAACAGATTCTGTTTCATTATACTCCCCCTATTATTACGCATGTAGTCTTTTGGATTACAAAAATTCATTGATTGCATAAAAAAAACGCCCAAAATCTAAAATAGATTTTGAGCGTCGTTGCTCTTGATTCATTCTTATTATGTAATTATATACAGAATAAGCCCAAAAATCAAGACCAAATTTGTCTTTATTCATTGTCTTGTGTCCGTCATTGCCAGCCCACATTCTTCCATCAGTCGTTTGGCTTCGACATATTGGGCCAACCCGCTAGCCACTTTTTTGGCTTCTTTCATGGCCAATACAACGGTTGCCGGCTCATGTACAACGTCACCGCCTGCAAAAATGCCGTGACGCGTCGTCATACCATAAGGCCGATCCTTCGTCACCACAAAACCTGCCTGATTCACTTCAATCCCCGCTGTTGTCGATACAATCCGGGCTGCAGGACGCTGACCCACGGCAACAATGATCTTATTGGCCGAAAGTATTTCTACTTGACCGCTCCCTTGTAATTTTCCATCGTCCGTCATTATTTGTCGTTCACAGGCTAAACCTGTAACGCGGTCTGTACCTACGTAACGTACCGGATTCGTGAGCCATTGAAATTGAACACCTTCGGACTGGGCTCCCTCAAACTCCGATTGCAAAGCAGTGATATTCGCGACAGTACGACGATAAACAACAGTAACCGATGCAGCTCCAACACGCAATGCTGTACGCGCTGCATCAATCGCCACATTTCCCGCCCCAATTACAATAACGTCATCACCTTTATGAACAGGGACTTCCAAAGAAGCAATACCCCCATGATTGGCTAACATGACCATTCCTAAAAAGTAAGTAGCTTGAATCACACCAGGCAAATTTTTCCCCGGTATTTCCAGTGTCTTGGGCAGCGCTGTACCTGTACCAATAAAAATGGCATCGTATCCTTGAGAAAATAACTCATCAACAGTTAAGTCACGTCCAATCAAAACATTCGTCTGAAAAACAACCCCTTGGCGTTCAATTCTGCGGATTTCACGCCGTACTACCTCTTTATTTAAACGAAATTCTGGAATACCATACATCAAAACTCCGCCAGGTTCGGCCTGACCATCAAAAACAGTAACACGAAACCCCAATTTAGCCAGATCACCCGCTACAGTAAGTCCTGCCGGACCCGATCCAATAACAGCAACTTTTCCTTTTTCTACATTCTTTTTTGTTAGAACACTAATATCCATTTCGGCATCAAAATCAGCAATAAACCGTTCTAGTTTACCAATCTTGATTCCACAGCCTTTTTTATTCAATATGCACGCTGCCTCACATTGTTTCTCACGAGGACATACGCGTCCACAGACAGCAGGAAGATTGCTGCGATGAGCAATCACAGCACTAGCCTGGCCCAGATTCCCCTTCGCTAGTTCCTGTATAAAATCAGGAATTTCATTTTCAATAGGACACCCTGTCCGGCAGAGAGGTTTTTGGCAATTCAAACAGCGCTTTGCTTCTTTAATAGCTTCCTTTGTTGTAAAGCCTTCGTCAATTTCATCAAACGTTAGATCTTGATGATCAAAGTCGCTCCCTTTATCAATTAACAATGGATTTCCTCCTAACGATTATTTACACTGATCTTTCTGCTTCAATCGACAGCCTTGGCACCCTTTAGAACAAGAACAGGAACTTTCTCCCTTAATTTGGCTTACAATTAACCGAATGATATAAATAGCAGCACTCACGCCAATCGCAATCAATAAGATATTATCCATATTTTCTCCTCCTCATTAGAGTCCAAATATGCGTCCACCCTGATAAATAATAAAAGCAATGCACCAAGCAATCGTCGTCGTATAACAGCTGGCAAACAGCGCCCATTTCCACGAATTTGTCTCACGCCGAATAACCGCAATAGTTGCCACACAAGGCGAATAAATCAAAATAAAAATCATGAGCGTATAAGCGACTAATGGACTCATGTCTGGATCTGCAGCAAGAGCATCCATGAGCTGACTTGATGACTTTTCCACATCGCCAACACTATAAATCGTAGCCAAGGTGCTCACAATAACCTCCTTGGCCGAAAAGCCGGCAAATAAACTCACGGCATGTTTCCAGTTCAGTCCCAGCGGCGTTACAAGGGGTTCAAGAACCTTGCCCGCCTGCCCGGCATAACTTTTTTCTAGCTTTTCATGAGCCTTTTGCTGCAACAAGACACGATGAGCATCATCGCGCTCATCACTTAATTGGATAACCCGTAGAGCATATTTACCTAGTTCAGTTGATCCAGCAGCAGAGAACAACGCAGTTTCTTTGTTCTCTGCTGCATTCTTATAAGTTCGCGTGTTTTTGCGTACATCAGCAACTTGGACGTCAAAATTTTCTTCAATATCATGCATCCGCTGTACCGTTTCAGCAAGTTCCGGCCGGTCATCCAGTGCTGTAATGGTCAAAGGTACATAAACTTGCTGCGCTATGTGTTCAGTATAATCTGCATCTGCTTGTGCAGTCAAAGCATCATAATCCCGGCTAAACTCAACGTGAGTTGGATAATTAGTCAAAAACCAAATCAGCACAGACACAGCTAGAATAATGGTACCTGCTTTTTTGACATACAGTACCGTTCTCTCCCACATATGAATGAGAATACTTGTAGGAGAAGGCCAATGGTAAGGCGGCATTTCCATAACAAAAGGCTCGGTATCTCCTGTAAGTAAAAAGGTTCTAAGAAAACGGGCAACCAAAATAGCCAGCAAAATACCAAAAATATAGACAGAAAATAATACGGTACCCGCCATATTTTCAGAAAAAAAAGCCGCACACAATAAAGTATAAACAGGTAGCCGCGCACTACAACTCATAAAGGGTGTAACCAAAATAGTGACGAGCCGATCACGGGGATTTTCCAGCGTCCGCGTCCCCATAATTGCCGGAACACTACACCCGAATCCTAAGAGCAAGGGAATAAACGACTTGCCATGGAGACCAACTTTGTACATGACACGATCCATAATAAAAGCAGCTCGAGCCATATATCCGGAGTCTTCCAGTACAGCAATAGCGGCAAAAAGCAATAAAATAATAGGTACAAAAGACAAAACACTGCCCACACCACCAATAACGCCATCAATCAGCAGATTTTTTACTCCTCCGTCAGGTAGAGCCATTCCCACCCATTGACCCAAAAAAGACAAGCCTTTTTGGATAGCCTTTTGCGGAACCGCACCGATAGTAAAGACTAAGTTAAAAACGAACCACATCATCCCTAAAAAAAGGGGGATACCTAAGAGACGATGTGTAAGTAAAGCATCAATTTTATCAGAAGTTGTCCGAAGAATTGTTGGCCCTGTCAAAACACAGTCGCCATAGATTTTCCCAACAACCTCATAACGCTTGGTAGCAATAAATGTTGCCGCGTCACCACCTGTCTGTTCGCAAAAAGTCTCACGAAGCTCTGTCGCAACAGCTAAAGTCGCCTGACCCCCATCATGCTCAAGTAAACGCTGCACAATATCCTTATCATTTTCAAGCAATTTTAAAGCAATCCAACGCTTGGGAAACCCTAAAGAAAGAACAGCTGAGTTAAAGCTTTGAAAAAGCCGAACAATCCTTTGTTCAATTTGTTGACCATAATCAATTTGAAAAGAAGCAGCTTGCTTATCGACAGACTGAACAATGGTTGTTAGTAAGTCATCCATTCCTGAAGCCTTATTCCCCACTGCCGTGACGATAGGAACACCGATTCTTTGGCTGAGCCGTTTGGCGTTAATTACAACACCTTGCTTTTTCGCCACATCAGCCATATTGAGCACCAACACCATTGGGCGCTGCAATTCTAAAATCTGAACAGCTAAATATAAATTTCGCTCTAAATTCGCACTGTCTAAAACATCAACAACTATATCAGGCTGGTCTAAAACAATAAAATTTCTTGTCACAACCTCTTCAATGGAATAAGCCGTCAAACTATAAGTACCAGGCAAATCGACAATCGTTAAATCATGTTCACGAAACCGACGGAAGCCCGCTTTTTTTTCAACAGTTACACCCGCATAATTACCAACATGCTGCTTTGAACCTGTTAAATGATTAAAGATAGTGGTCTTGCCACAATTTGGATTACCCGCCAGAGCCACTGTAATGGAGTTCTTGTTCATCTCGTTCTCCCTCATCACTTTGTTCATATTCTAGGCTGGACAATCCGTTTCTGCTGCAATACGCTCTACTTGTATAAAAGATGCTTCATTTTTACGCAGTGATAAATTAAATGACTTTACTTTGATTTCCATAGGGTCACCCAGAGGGGCAAATTTTTGAACTTCTAGCAAACTTCCCGGCACAATGCCAATATCGAAAATGCGTCTAGCAATGGGGCCTTTCCCGCAAATCTTTACTACACGTCCAATTTGGCCTGGTAATAAATCACTTAATAAGGTAGCCATATAATCCCCTCCGCAACTGATATTCATTATCAACTATCTGTTTAAAAAATGTTGTTCGCACTATTTTGCAACAACATTCGGTATTGATTCTCATTTTCATTTTAACGAATAACCGCTCTATTTGTCAATAAAAATAGTCTACACGATTTTACATCATGCAGACTATTTTTTATTGCCCCAATACTGACTCAAAGATTAGCGCAATACATCTACTCCCATATAGGAACGC
Organism: Pelorhabdus rhamnosifermentans; assembly: GCF_018835585.1. Taxonomy (NCBI): domain Bacteria; kingdom Bacillati; phylum Bacillota; class Negativicutes; order Selenomonadales; family Sporomusaceae; genus Pelorhabdus; species Pelorhabdus rhamnosifermentans. Next base: position 28,322 of record NZ_JAHGVE010000013.1, on the reverse strand, counting down.
AATACTTCAGGCACAACAACTGAGCCATCGGCTTGCTGATAGTTTTCCAATATAGCCGCTACGGTGCGACCAATAGCGACACCTGAGCCATTGAGCGTGTGCACATACTCTGGTTTGCCTTTCGGGCCACGCCTGAATTTAATATCCGCACGGCGTGCCTGGAAATCCTCAAAATTAGAACAAGACGAAATCTCCCGATAAGTTTTTGCGCTAGGCAGCCAAACTTCCAAATCATATGTCTTGGCTGAGGAAAAACCAACATCCCCCGTACATAAGAGCACAACATGATAAGGCAGACCTAATAGCTGTAAGACTTCTTCCGCATCGGCCGTTAAAAGTTCTAACTCTTGATAGGAATTTTCCGGTAAAACAAATTTTACCATTTCCACTTTATTAAATTGATGCTGGCGAATTAACCCACGCGTATCACGACCTGCCGCGCCAGCCTCAGCCCGAAAACAGGCACTGTAAGCGGTATATTTCAGTGGCAACTGTTGACCATCTAAAATTTCGCCGCGATGATAATTGGTAATCGGTACTTCGGCCGTGGGAATCAGATAATAATCGAGTCCCTCAAGTTTAAACATGTCTTCCGCAAATTTCGGCAGTTGACCCGTTCCAAGCATACTGTCTTTATTGACAATAAAAGGTGGAAAAAATTCCGTGTAACCATGCTTTTGAGTATGTAAGTCAACCATGAAATTAATGAGCGATCGCTCTAAACGAGAACCGAGCCCCCGATAAAAGGTAAAGCGAGCGCCTGATACCTTGCCGCCCCGTTCAAAATCAAGAATTCCCAAATTTTCACCGACATCCCAGTGGGGTTTGGGTTCAAAATCAAATTGCCGGGGTGTGCCCCATTTACGAATTTCGGGATTATCATGCTCATCGTGACCAACAGGAACAGATTCGTGTGTCATATTTGGAATGCTTTTTAAAATACCGTCTAACTTGCCTTCCACTTCCTTCACTTGTCCATCCATCTCGCGAATAGAATCGCCGACACTACGCATTTTTACAATCAATTCATCGGCATTTTCGCCGGATTTTTTCATCCGACTAATATCCATACTCACACTATTGCGCTGACTCTTTAGCATTTCTACTTCAGCCAAAAGTTCCCGGCGTTTTTTTTCCAGTGCTAAAAAATCAGTTAAATCTAATGAGGAACCCCGATTTTTTAAACATTGTTCGACTTTTTCTGGATTTTCACGCACAAATTTACTCTCTAACATGAAGATACCTCCTTCAAAAAATACGTTAACATATAAAAAAAGCCCTCGCCTGAATTACCTCAGGGACGAGAGTTTATTCCCGCGTTGCCACCCTTTTTGACTGCCAAGCAGTCCGCTTAAGTTAAGGAATAACGGACTTAAACCGTGCAGTTTCCCGCAAAAGCTCCAGGGTGGAAAGACTATGGACCGCTGCCGACTCACACCCAATGCCGACTCTCTGAAAACCATCTCATAACCATAACCCTGTCATTGCCTAAATATGAACGAGCTATGAATTTTTAAAATAGTATGTTCTTTTATTTTACTATATATAACCTACATCTGTAAAGATTGGCCCCCGTTCACATGTCACCCCATACGCAAATCGCGCTTATCCACTTCACACTAGCTAAACTCTTCTTTAAATTATATCTTGTGGATAATAGCAGCATCAATACAAAAGGTGTTAATTGGCAAAAAACTGGTTGTAAAGAACAAAACCCCTGAATACATCTAAAGTATGAAATAAGAGAAAGGGGAAATAAAATGAGCTGGCAGTACTTGAAATCATGGCAAGTTGCCTTGACTTACGCAGGAACAGTAATCGGTGCCGGTTTTGCTTCTGGTCAAGAATTACTGCTTTTTTTTGCCAGCTATGGCACACTTGGACTGTTCGGTATCATCCTTGCAGGTTTTTTATTTATGTACCTTGGCAATAGGATACTTGATATTGCTTTTTATATCCAGGCAATAGGCTATCACCAAATTTTCCAAGCCGTCTGCGGCAAACGTCTGGGACATTTTTACAGCAGCTTATCTGCTCTATTCTTATTGACTTCGCTCGCTATTATGCTAGCTGGAGCCGGCGCAATAGGGAGTGAATATTTTGATTGGCCCCCCTATCAGGGCATCCTCTTGCTTGCACTGGCTTTATTTGTCACAACTCTGTTTGGAGCAACAGCCCTCATGATGGTAAATTGCCTACTTACACCCCTTTTTATTATAATGATCTTGTTTGTTGGCATACTATCACTGCTTTACCATGGCATCCATCCTGCTTTACTGTCTGTTACGCCAACCGTTGCCATTCAGCCCACGCCACACTGGGCCCTGTCCAGTGTGCTTTATGTAGCCTATAATATGATCTTAGCATCGACGATTTTGGCACCACTCGGTGCCAAAACGCCGAATCCTAAAGTACGCCAAACAGGCAGTCTGCTTGGCGGTCTGCTACTAACACTTGTTGCCTGTTTCATCATTCTCATCATCATGCTTCATTATCCAGAAGCTTTTACTACACAAGTACCTATGCTCTATATTGCCAGCGCGCAACATCCTTATAGCTACGGAGCTTATGTTGTCATTTTACTTGCAGCCATGTACACGACAGGTCTGGCAAGCCTATACGGTTGCAGCGTATATCTCTCTTCTTCCTGGCCGATTTCGGCAAGAAAGAGTGCGCTTAGTATCCTCTTCATTTGCCTCATCTGCAGTCAAGTTGGTTTTTCTGCCCTCATTACAGCAGCCTTTCCAATTTTCGGTCTAGCTACCCTCTGGTTCATCATCCGTCTTGTTTGTTATGGTCATCTAAATAATTAATCGCACTTAAACCAGCAACAAGTCCTTCACCTGTCGCTTTAGCGATTTGCCAGGGACGCCCTGTACAATCACCTGCAGCAAAAATACCCGGAATATTCGTCAAAAGCTGCCTGTCTACTTTAATAACTTCGCCAGATAATTCTAATTCGGGGATGATATTTTCAACAGGATCGGACTGTCGCATAATAAAGACCCCATGAGCCTTAATATTTTCCCCGTCTGTCACAAGTTCATCCACTTTTCCTTCACCTAAGATAGCCTGGGGACGATTTTTCAATATACGCACATTCGGCGTTAGATTGCTGTACTCACCCCGATACTGAGGCAAATACGTCACAGATCGGCAAACTTCCGCCAAAAAGTTCGTCTCATGCTCCCCTTCCGGCGTATAAGAAATAACAGCTACATCTTTGTCGCGATATAACATGCCATCACAAGTAGCACAATAACTAACACCCCGTCCGAGCAGCTCTTTTTCACCGCGAAACAAAGTCGTCGCTACGACACCTGTGGCAATAATGACGGTTTTTGCTTGATACGTTGACTGACCTGTTACTAACGTAAACGCAGGCGTCGTCACAAAGACATTCACAACTTTTTCCTTCACTAAAACAGGTTCATGGGCTAATACATGCGTAGCAAACTGCTTCATTAAATCCTGGCCGGAAATTTTCGATAATCCCAGGTAATTATCAACAACATGGGCTTTCTGTAGCTTTTGACTAAAACCAAGATGTTCAAAAAGAACGACCTTTTTATTACGATTTTTACCAGTAAGAACAGCAGATAAGCCAGCTGGACCACCACCAATTACGGCAATATCAAAGATCTCTTCCATAACTTATCACTCCTAGTCATACCTAAATATCTAGATGAAGTTATTATAGTCCCTTTTGTTCAATTCCACTAAAAAGAAAACCGAGATGATTTGTCGAATTCATCAAAACAAGTCGCCACTTTTCTTCTTCATATTCCAGCACATTAATACAAGTATTATCTTGTTTGATTTGCCAAAAATGATCAAGTCCCATATCAAGCATATCACAAAGAACCGCTTTATTCACGGCATCATGAGCAACAACTAAAATTGTCTTACCTTGATGCTTCAAAGCATAATCACGAAAAGCCGCCATAGCTCGATCACGAACTTGACCGATACTTTCGCCTTCAGGCATAATCACATTTTCTACCGTTGTTCGCCATGCAGTAAGTAAATCACCATAATCTCCTGCAATTTCATCGGCCAATTTCCCTTCCCATAGGCCATGATTAATCTCAAGGAGCCGTTCATCTGTCGTAACCCCACTCCCATGCCACTCCATACACAGCTTAGCCGTAGTATACGAACGGCTTAGGGGACTCGCATAACAAAGATCAATAGGAATATCTTTAAGTGCCTCAGCCACTTTACGTCCTTGCTCTAAACCACGTTCGCTAAGCGGCGTATCAATTTGCCCTTGATAACGTCCCTCTTTATTCCATGTCGTTTCACCATGCCTAACAAGTATAAACCGAGTCAAAATTTTTCCTCCTCCTCATCCGCTTACTGCTTCGATAGTTCTGCCAAAAATACATCTTGCGCCGCTTTGACGCCCTTGCCTTGTAGTCCCTCTTTGCCAAGTGCCGCAAGTGTCAGTTCCAACGCACTGATTGTTAGAAGAACATCACTTGGTGTAATATAGCCAAGGTGGCCTATTCTAAATATTTTATTCTCCAGTTGTTTCTGACCGCCTGCCAAAACAATACCATAAACATCGCGCATATGCTGTTGAATTTTCTTCACATCAAACCCTTCAGGAACTAACACCGACGTGACTGTATCAGAAGCACCCGCTTTGTCAGCAAAGAGTCCCAAGCCAAGTGCCTCCATGGCTGCACGAACAGCCTCACCAATGAGTTGATGCCGATGGAAAACAGCAGACAGCCCTTCTTCTTCAATCATTGTGAGTGATTCCGCCAAACCAAAAAGTAACGTGACAGGCGGAGTATAAGGGTTCTGCCACTTAACTAGCGATTTTTTAAGCAACGCCGCATCCCAGTAATATTTAGGCATGGTACTGGCAGCCTGCGCTTGCCAAGCCTTCTCAGACAAGGCTAAAAACCCAAGTCCCGGTGGCAACATTAATGCTTTCTGCGCGCCTGTAAAGACGACATCAAGGTGCCATTCATCCATTTTCAATTCAACAGCGCCTAAAGAACTGACGGCATCGACAACACGCAGCGCCGGATGCCCACTACAGGCAGCGGCCAGTGCCTGTATATCATTTGTCACACCTGTTGATGTTTCATTATGAGTCATCAAAACTGCTTTAATTTCGTGATTCTTGTCTTCCGCTAACTTTTGAGCAACAAGGGCCGGATCAGCTTGATGCCCCCACGCGAACTCTAATTTTTCTACTTTTGCACCAAATTTTTCAGCAATTTCAGCCAGACGATTACCGAATACACCAATACTCAAAGCTAACACTTTATCACCAGGTGACAAAATATTGACAATGGCCGCTTCCATCATCCCCGTCCCTGCTGCTGGATAAATCAATACCGGTTGCTTTGTCTGAAATATTTTCCGTATATCTAATGAAATCCGTTGAAACATCACTTCATACTCTGGCCCACGATGATTAATTAGTGGACGATGCATAGCCTGTAAGACTCTTTCAGGAACATTCGTTGGTCCAGGAATCATTAAAAACGGCTTCTTCAACATTACAAATCCCCCTTATGCTCTTTGTTTATTCACAATATAAAAAGCCCCCATCCCTAAAAAGGGACGAGAGCTATTCCCGCGTTGCCACCCATGTTGCTATTAAGCCAACTTTTTCCGCTATATCGGGCGAAGCCCGTCATGATTTATCACCAGATGCTCCAAGGCGGAACGCTACAATTCAAGTAAACTGACTTGCACCCACCGTCAGTTCTCTGATTACCCTTACATGCACCGAGTCCTCTTCATAGCCGTTTATATAAAATTACGATAAAGTTACTTTAAATTATAACGAACATGCCAAATACAGTCAAGTAACCTGTCCGTTTTTTTTACTCTTTGTGAGAAATGTTTTTACATAGTTTGTAAAAACTTATGAAACAGGAAAAATCAAATTTACGCAGAAAGTAAAATAATAAGACAAAACAAAATATACTGACAGCAATACCTACGCTTTTTACCTTGGAAGGAGCGAACATCTTCAATGAATAAAACAGCGCAACTTGACCAACTTTTTGATAAAAAAGTTCATGATGGCATGACCATTATGATTGGTGGTTTTTTAGGTACAGGAGCCCCCATTACATGTATTGAAAAGCTCGTCGAACGCAAAGTAAAAAATTTGACTATTATTTCAGCAGCAACTTCCATTCCGGGCGGTAACGCCGATTTGGCTCTACTATTTCAACACAAACAAGTAAAAAAAATCATTACTTCCCATATGGGCACCTGCCCAGAGGCTGTAGCACTTTATAAGCAAGGCGGTTTCAAAACAGAATATTTTCCTTTAGGATCGTTAATCGAAAAAATTCGCGCTGGCGGAGCGGGTCTCGGCGGCATTCTCACTCCCATTGGATTGGGGACAGCCGCACAAGAAGGTAAGCAAGTCATGACAATCGCTGGCAAAGACTATCTCTTAGAATTGCCTCTACGAGCTGAATTGGCTTTTATCAAAGCCTTTCGTGCCGATCAAACAGGAAATTTACAATACCGGGGCACAGCAGTCAATACTAACACTGTCATGGCTACGGCTGCTGACTATACCATTGCCGAAGTCAATGAAATTGTTGATGTAGGCACTATTGAACCGGAGCGTGTAGGTACACCCGGAATCTTCATCCGCGCCATTGTGCAAGGATACAGTCTAGAGGAACAGCACCAACGTTACCGCAAACTTTTAGCACGCTGAATCTATTCTAACCCTTGAAGGAGGTCTTTCTAGCCATGAATATTCGTGAAATGATGGCGCGGCGCGCCGCCCTTGAGCTCACTGATGGCGAGGTTGTTAATTTAGGATTCGGTATTCCCCTATCAGTTGCCGACTATTTGCCAGCTGGTGTTGAAACCATTTTACAAACTGAAATTGGCGCCTTACGCCTCGGACCATCTCCTAAGCTGAATGAGGCTGACTCGGATTTTACTGATTCTGGCGCCCAGCCTGTCACTTTATTGCCTGGTGCATCCTTGTTTGATCTTATTACTTCCTTTACAATTATTCGGGGCGGTCACATCGATACGACCATTTTAGGAGCATTAGAAGTCGACCAACATGGAAATATCGCCAATTGGGCTCGGCCTCTTGCCCCTGGACGATATGCACCAGGCATGGGTGGCGCCATGGATCTTGTCGGCGGTGCCCGTAAAGTCGTTGTCACGCTCCAGCACAATGATAAACAGGGCCATTCCAAAATACTGAAAAACTGTACACTCCCACTCACAGGTCAAGGCAGCGTAAATGTTATTATTACAGAAAAGGCCGTCTTTCAGGTAATCCCGACAGGACTCGTCCTGAAAGAAGTGGCTGAAGGATATACGCCAGAAGATATTCGCTCCTGTACAGAGGCATCATTTTCCATATCTCCCGACTGTTGCCATTATCGTCTATCCTAATAAAAGCTGGACTCTTTACTAAAGAAAAAGTTGTGATCTGCAAGAAATCACAACTTTTTTATTATATTCACTTTTTAAGCCACGGTTCTATCCATTGTTTAAGAAAATTTTTGGCTGCCATTGTTTTCAAATCAAAACTTAAGGCTTTTACTGCGGCAACAACAGGGCCGGATAACTTCATAAGCTGTTCTTGTACTTCTTGCTGCTCCGCCTGATCATCTGCTTCAGCTTGATACTTTTGATAGAGTGTCAACCGATAAGTTTCATAAAAACGCTGTACTTGCAACGCGTACTGTTCCAGCTTTTCCAACAATAAAACTGCCGCGGAATCAGAAATAATATCCGATTGAACTGCATCAAGAACAGGTAAAATCTTTGTCTCAATCATTTCTTGTTCCTGTTGCCAAAACTGCACCCACTGTACAGCAAGTTCTTCCGCAAGACCTGCCTCCATGCACTGATTCATTAGATTCTGTTGACCAGCGCCATCAGGCAAAAATAACAAAGCCATTTTTTCCATCAATTGATGTGTTTTAATGACAGCCGCAACACTTGCGCGATGTTCTAAGAGCCAACAAAGGGGTTGTAACTGATTTTTAACTTGTTCACAAACAAAATCCACTAAAAAGGGCAGGCTGGGTAGTTGCTGATTCTCCAGCTTCGCTAATTGACTCAGACTGTCAACGGAATGCGCAGCCTGATTCAGTTGCTCCCCTAACGAATCAATTTTCTGCCACATTGCTTGGATATCGTTTTGAAGAACTGTTAGCGAAACGTCACAAAGATTTTGCAACTTTTCTAGCCTTTCAGAGGCAGATGGGGTTGCAACTTGGGATCCCTCTTTTTGCAACGAAAACTGCGCAATTTGTGCCAATCCCTCGCTATTTTCCTCAGCAAACTCTTCTAACGCCGTCAAAACCTTAGTTAACCAACTTTGCGCCTGACGATAAAATTCCAATACAGTTATAGCTTTTTCAGAATAAAACTTTTTACAATAATGATGGCTAATAATCTCATGGATATTAGGCAACTTTTCATGCGTCTGTTCTTCCAACAATTTAGCATACTGCTTCACAAGTTCACGACGTCTAATGAATTTATAATAAATATCCTGAATATAATCATTATCAAAAAACGGAACTAAATCTTCCGTAATAAAGAACTGCAATAATCGCCGCTCACTTTCAAAACCATCAGGGAACAATCGATCATGCTTGTTAGGCAAAAATTCATCTGTTTCATATTTCTTATTGCAGACATACAAAGCATAAGCCGCATAATCACCCGTATTGTAACTAAAATCATTCGATATAACAAATCCTTCTTCTGTTTGAAACCGCGTTTCCTCCCTATTTTTTTTGCGACAAACAACATCATAATCTTCATTAAAAAACGGAAAAGACCGATCTTCCCAAGCCGTTTTTAAATCTTGATAAGTAGGGACTGACCATTCGGCAAGTTCATGCAGTTCAATTTGGCTGGCAACAGACTTTTTGCTGCCAGTAAACAGTTCCACATAATCCAAATTAGGCCAAATAAGCCCTGTGTTACGATCAAATACCCAGAGCGGACGACTCTTAAAAAAATACCAGCGCTGCTTTTTCAATGCCGCAAAAAGCTCCACTTTTTTACCATTACTCCGCCTACCCAGTTCATTACGCAGCTGATCTAACTCATGATCCAAGGCGGCAATCGTCCCCAACATTTGCTGTCGCTCCCATTTTTTTTGCTCTTTTTCTAATAGTAGCTCCTGCTCTCTGTCAAATAGCACTTGCAGCTCTTCCGCAACATCCGGGTGAGCCGCCCCGTCTAAGAGTTCATTTAGCTGATAAATAGCCTGTTCGAGGACTAATTTTCTTCCTGAAAGCTCATGAAACGACATTGTCTTTCCCTCCATCACAAACTCTATTAAATACACCAAAACAAGACAGTCTTGTCTAGACTGTCTTTAGTTATTAGGACTATGCATCGGCCCTGCCCCCCACAACGTTTTCCTTGAGCTGCTTTTTTTGATCCCTTGCTTTATGCCAAGCTTCGCGTGCTAAATCTAATACGCGTGGTTCTAATTTAGCCTGGCGATCCCCGACTACCTTGCTCAAATAGGATAGAGCTTCATCTATTTTTCCCGTAAGCCGATAAAGTTCTCCAATTAAATATTCCATTGTAATCAAGCTCATACCGCCAATTGGCGTCCGTTCCTTGAGCAAAGCTTGTTCATAATATTGCCGGGCCTTATCAAGAGCAGCCTTTTCTTCATCCTGTTGCTCAGCCTCGCGATAAAGCCAACCCAAACGCAAACACATGGTTGCAATACGGCTGTCTTGAACATGAACGAGAGAGGCAAAAAAGAGTGCTAATTTAAACGTAGCAACGGCATCAGCGCAAGTTCGAGTTCCCCCAAAATCAACATTCACTTCACGACTCGTAAGAAACTTAGCGACTTTATCTCGACCCGACTGTGGCAATTCCTCAAAATAAGCATCATAACCAGCATAACCACAATGCGGACAAACCCAAATACTATAATAATTCGGATTTACCTCTTTATAATGAGTGCAAAAATCACTGTCTTGATGCGTCAGAGTCAAACGGCTACGAACCTTTGTCACTGAAAAAGAGTTCGAACAAATTACACATGTTTTTTCGGTCTCATACGTTGGACCAACCATTTTTCCACCTGTCTTCCTCAGTTTGTGTCAGCTATTTTCAATAATTATACTATGAGAATAATATTAGACATTTACTGAAAAATTCCTGTCAAAATTTTTGGTCTCTTGTAGACAATATAATTGATAAAACCATCCCTGTTATTTTACCAGTACTTCTTGTGTACCAAATTCGACAAATTTCCCTGTTCAAGCACATAAACACAGTCCTTATTTGCGAGTTGACCGTTTTGTCCAAAAAAAGTCGAGCCCAGGCTGTAGCAGCATAGGCTCGACAAAACAGTCCGTAAGGACCTCAAATGCCAAAGGAGCACAAAAAATACCCCCATAAATCGTAAGCTTTCCCCAAAATTGCGCCATTTTCTTGTACTTCTCATTTTTTAGTCGTCCGTCTTTCCACCTTCGCTATGGACCAGTGTCGCAAAATCAATGCTTTGCAACTGATCGATGAAGGTAGCCTGCACTGTCTTTAGGGTTTGATGTACCGGACAAGCTGTACCAAATTGTTTAGTACAATTATTAGGCTCATGCAAACAACGCTGGATAACAATAGGGCCCTCCATTGCTTCAATGACATCATACAAAGAAATTTCCTTCGGTTTTCTTGTAAGCGCATAGCCCCCCTCCACACCGCGAAAAGATTTCACTAAACCGCCTTGCATTAGCGACCGCATAATTTTAAGTAAAAACCGTGTCGGAATATTTTGTTTCAAAGCAAGCTCCGACCCTCGTATAATCGTTCCTTCAGGCCAATAAGCTAAGTACAAAACAACGCGAAATGCGTAATCGGTTGCTTGATTAAACTGCATCGATGAGTGCCTCCTATTAATACTATACCAGTTAAGTATCAATTATAATAATAATCCACAAAAAAATTGTTGTCAATAGTTCAGCCTGACCAAAACCGATTTTACTGGAAACATTTTATTCCTTGTAAACTAACTGCGAAAGTACTTGTCTGTTAACCGTGTCAGCCACAACTGAACAGACTGGCCAAGCTGCCCCTCATTAAGACGAAAGTGCCAGTTGCCGCCTACTGTTCCTGGCGTATTCATTCGACTCTTTTCATCTAACCCAAGCAGATCCTGCACAGGAACAATCGCGGTCCTGCCATGAGAGGCAAATGCCAATTCTACCAGTTTCGCCGCAATATTTTGCTCTGAAATAGATCCTAAATAATGATTCAGACAAGACTCCTCTCTTGTCCCTCGCATAGACTCACGATACCAGCCTAATGTTGTATTATTATCGTGCGTACCTGTATAAACAAACGACTGTTTTGGCACCGACAAGCGCGCCCATCCTTCCGAAGTATCATAAAAAGAAAACTGCAGCACTTGCATGCCTGGAAGTTGAAACTCTTCTTTCAACTTTATTACAGCAGGTGTTATGACACCTAAATCTTCGGCAATAAGCGGCAAAGGGTTCCATTGCTGCAGAAAAGCTGCCAAAATCTTTATTCCTGGCCCTTGGCACCACTGACCATGCACGGCTGTTGCAGCATGAAAGGGAATGGAATAATACGCCTCAAGTCCACGGAAATGATCGAAACGAATCTCATCGACGTATTGCAGCAATGTATTAATGCGTTGGCACCACCAGGCATAATTTTCATCCTCATGAGCCTGCCAATCATAAAGGGGATTGCCCCACAATTGCCCTGTGGAACTAAAATAATCGGGGGGAACACCTGCAACGGCTCGGGGAGAACCACTGGAATCTAAATCAAATAACTCCGGCCGGCTCCAAACATCGGCACTATCATAGGCAACATAAAGAGGCATATCGCCAATAAAAGAAATGTTTTTGCTTGCCCCATACTGCCGTAACTGACTCCACTGCGAAAAAAACGTATATTGTAAAAAAGCCTGATAATCAATTTCCTCTTTGAGGTCCCGCTTAGCTTTACCTAAAGCCGCTTTGTTACGTTCACGAATTTTTGGGGGCCAACTGCTCCAAGGTGAACCATATTTTTGGCGAAGGGCCATGAATAAACAATAGTCAGCCAGCCAAAACTGCTGGGCTAAACAAAACTGCGCATAAGAAGTATCCTGCCAAGAATTTTTATGCTGAGCAAAATAGCTTCGCAACTGCTTTTCCTTCCAGGCGCGAGCTTTTTCGTATTCCTCGGGTTGCTCATCAAAAGACGGTTTATATTTCTCTGTCGTTAACTGCTGCAAATCAATAAGTAGCGGATTACCGGCAAAAGCAGAAAAGCACTGATAAGGGGACTCGCCAAATCCGACTGGATTTAGAGGGAGAATCTGCCAAAGCTTTTGTTTAGCACCAGCTAAAAAATCAATAAATTGAAAAGCAGATTCATCAATAGCCCCTAACTGATCTTTAGACGGCAATGAAGTGGGATGAAGCAGTACCCCTGAACGCCGAGCCGTTCTGTCATCATGCTGGGACTCTTCACCAGTCATAAGTACCTTGCCTTCACAAGGGCGCAGCCTAATAATCCACTGTCCCTTATCATCACGAAGAACAGGCTCGTGCCAAAGAACGTCCTCAACTCCTTGATTTTGCAACCAAACCGCATTCACTGTCACAGTCGCCGCCTGGTCACTGCGATTCAAAATCACCAGAGCCTGCTGATCTCCTCTTTTCCTTATAAATGCATAAACGTCTTCGCCAAGTGCAAAGGATGAAAAATCGCCTTGCTTAAAAACATCCTGCTGCCTCAGTTCTATCATCTGGTGATACCATGCCATAAGCTCCTGATCTTCCTGCCCCCATGGATAAGTTCGTCTATTCAGCGGATCTGTATAGCCTTCCAAACCTGCCTCATCACCATAGTAGATACAAGGAACGCCTGGAAAAGTCATCTGCCACAAAACAAGAAGCTTCAGCCGAACCTTTGCCTTAGTTCGCTGTGCATTCGTTAACTTGCGCCGCCCCAGCGTACCAATAGATTCTTTTCCTGTGTAACTATCATCGCCGAGAAGCGATAGTATCCGCGGCACGTCATGACTGCCAATAAGGTTCATGGCACTAAAAAAATGCTCTGCCGGATAATTTTCATAAAGGCTCATCACCTGACAATGCGTCAAATAAGCACTACTGTTACCAAGTATAAAGTCAACGGCAATACGCCTAAACGGATAATTCATTGTTGAATCGAGTTCCTGCCCCAACAAGTATTCTCGACGCTCGCTGTAACTCGTTTTATTACTGGCATCTTCCCATACTTCGCCAATAATAACAGCCTCAGAATCCGTCTCTTTCACAACCTGCCGTAATTCTTTAACAAAGAGCGCGGGTAATTCATCTACTACATCAAGCCGCCAGCCTTTAGCTCCTCGTTTGAGCCACTGACGAACGACACTATTTTCTGATGAGAGCACAAATTCGCGATAAGTCGGCTGCATTTCATCAACATTAGGAAGTGTGTCGACGCCCCACCAGCTCTCATATTTATCAGGAAACTGCTCAAAACGATACCATGCATAATAAGGAGACTGCTTAGACTGATATGCCCCAAGCGAAGAATAATGACCATCCTTATTAAAATACATACTATCACTGCCTGTATGACTGAATACGCCGTCAAGAATAATGGCAATACCCCGCTTCTTAGCTTCTCCACACAATTCCTGGAACAATTCATTGGTACCAAAAGAAGCATCAATTTCCTCATAATTCCCTGTATCATATTTATGGTTACTTGCAGCTTCAAAAATAGGATTCAAATACAGAATGGTGACACCAAGTCCTTGTAAATAAGGCAGTTTATCCATAATCCCCTGTAAATTCCCGCCAAAAAAATCATAAGCAAGCATCTCGCCTGTCTGAATATCCTTGGTATAAACAGGTACATCCTCCCAATGAGTATGATTCAGAGCACCCGCTGGAAATTTTAGCTCACTACTGCCACCGCGATAAAAACGGTCCACAAAAATTTGATACATCAACCCCTCCTTATACCACTTCGGAACGGGTGCCGTTTCATACACAGTTAATTGATAAGACGGCGGCGGCTCCTGTGCAATCTGCCCAACTCCGCCAAAGCCTGCTTGATTGTTACCATAATATATTTTCTTTCCTGCTCCCTCTAAAATAAAGTAATACCAAACAAGCCCAAGCTGCCTGGGTACAAACGTCGTTTCAAACCCCTCTTCCTGCGCAGCCAAATAGTGCTTCATGGGAAGGAGTATTTCACCTGTTTTTTCTTCCCATAAACGTAAGGTACAATAAGTAATATCCGTATTTTCAGGTACAGTTATTTTTAAGTAAACAGGCTGTAGACAAGCAACAGCCCCAAAGGGGCTGCGAAAGGAACGTTCATGAGAGTTATGCATAAAGGACTGAGAATTCATCATACTCACCTTCCTGATCCTAAATCAAAAACGGACGAATTTTCCAAATGCCAATAGCATATTCACTAATCGTACGGTCACTGCTAAATTTACCAGAATAAGCGATATTATTAATACACATTCTTGCCCAAATTTCTGGAACGTTAAAACAGTTTTCAATTTTTTGTTGAGCTGCTTGATAAGCCGCAAAGTCTTTCAGCACAAAATATTCGTCATTATGAAGCAAACCATCTCTGATAGACTGAAATTCATCCGGCGATACAGCTAAAAAATCATTTGTAAGCTGGTCAATTACTCTTTTCAGTGCTTCGTCACTATGATAAATATCAATGGATTTATACGTACCTGTCTGATAATAATTTAGCACTTCATCTGCCGTGAGACCAAAAATAACAATATTCGCATCACACACTTCATCGCGAATTTCAATATTGGCCCCATCTAAGGTCCCACAAGTCACAGCACCATTCATCATAAATTTCATATTTCCTGTTCCTGAAGCCTCTTTGCTTGCTGTCGAAATTTGTTCACTCACATCGGCTGCGGCAAAAATAATTTCAGCGAGTGACACGCTATAGTTTTCTAGGAAAACAACTTTTAGTTTATCCTTAATACGAACATCGTTATTCACGCGCTGAGCAACGGCATTAATCAATTTAATCGTTTGTTTGGCTAGATAATACCCAGGCGCAGCCTTTCCTGCAAAAATAAAAGTGCGGGGCGTTATGAGTAAATCAGGATCATCCAGCAGGCGATTGTAAAGATACATAATGTGAAGAACATTAAGAAGCTGCCGCTTATAAGCATGAATACGCTTGACTTGCACATCAAAAATAGAATTGACATTGACAACAATTTGATATTTATTTTTGATATAGTCAGCAAGCTTGACCTTATTGTCCCGTTTTATGGCCTCAATTTGATGCTGAAAAGCCGAATCATGAGCATAGCGGCATAGATTTCTAAGGTCTGTCGGATGATAAATCCAGCTCGGACCAATCTGATTCGTAATCAAGGAAGCTAACTTGGGATTACTTTTGAGTAGCCAACGTCTATGGGTAATGCCATTTGTCTTATTATTAAATTTGTAAGGGTAATGCAGATAAAAATCACGCATCACTTCTTTTTTCAAAATTTCTGTGTGAATTTTCGCTACACCATTCACACTATAGCTGCCGACAACAGCTAAATTAGCCATTTTAACATAACCATCGGCAATAATGGCCATATGACGAATTTTTTCCCAATCGCCGGGATAGTGGTTCCATAATTCCTTGCAAAAGCGCTCATTAATTTCTGCCACAATCATAAAAAGTCGCGGCAGGAGAGACTGAAATATTTCAGTCGGCCACTTTTCCAAAGCTTCCGGCATAATAGTATGATTCGTATAAGAAATGGTATTCGAAGTAATGCGCCAAGCTTCGTCCCAACCAAATCCCTCTTCATCAATCAGGACACGCATAAGCTCTGGAACGCATAAAGCAGGATGCGTATCATTAATATGGACGGCTACATGATCCGTCAGATTATGCAGCGATTGATAGTGACGTTTAAACCGGCGAATAATACTCTGAATGCCCGCAGAAACAAAGAAATACTCTTGTTTTAATCGAAGCACACGGCCACCGTAATAAGAATCTTCAGGATACAGAATTTCTGAAATAGCCTCAACGGCATAACGATATTCCAGTCCCTGATTATAATCGCCTTTATTAAAGGAGCTTAGATTAAACTGTTCCTCAGCAACTTCTGCACTCCACAACCTTAAGGTGTTCACCGTATCACTTTTATAGCCTAAAACAGGGATGTCATAAGGGACAGCAAGCACCGTATCGTAGCCTTCATGAATAAATTTTGGTTCCCTACCAGAATAATCGGTCCTTACTGTTCCATTAAAACGTACCTTAACCGCCTTATCTGCCTTGCGAAATTCCCAGACATAGCTATTTTTTAGCCAGTTATCCGGGTTTTCCACCTGATAGCCATTGACTATCTTTTGTTCAAATAAACCATATTTATAGCGAATGCCACAACCATGGCCAGGCAAATTAAGTGAAGCCAGCGAATCTAAAAAGCAGGCTGCCAGCCGTCCCAATCCGCCATTTCCCAATCCCGCATCAGTTTCTTGCTGTTCTAACTCATTTAGATCAATCCCAAGTTCGCTAAGACCTTCCGCGCAAATTCCTTGAACATCTAAATTCAGTAAATTCGATCCAAGCAGCCGACCAATCAAAAATTCCACTGAAAAATAATAAACTTGTTTTTCAACAGTTTTCTTATAACGATCATTCGTATCTACCCATTTCTTACTAATTACATCTCGAATCAAGGCGCTAAGTGCCTGATATTTATCCAGCTTGGAGGCTTCTTCAATAGATTTTCCCTGCAGTGTTTTCAGTTTATCAACAAACTGTACTTTAAAATCTTCTTTGTCTGTAAACACGCTTTTCCCTCCATTAGTCCGTCAGTTGGTCATAAATGGCCTTATACTCTAAAGCTGATTTTTCCCAACTATAATCACATTTCATAGCGTTACGCACCAAGTTATACCACGCTTTTTTATTCTGATAAAGATGGAGGGCCCGATGAATTGTATAAAGCATATCATCCGCATTATACTCAGTAAAGCTAAAACCATTGCCCTGGCCTGTTTGTTCATTATAGGACAAAACCGTATCTTTAAGCCCTCCGGTTTCCCTTACAATAGGTAAACAGCCATACCGCATGGCAATTAATTGTCCAATACCACAAGGCTCATACAAGGAAGGCATTAAAAACAAATCAGCCCCGGCATAAATTTGCCGCGATAAATGCTCATCAAAGTAAATTTGCGTGGATACTTTCGTCGGATAACGATGATTAGCAATACGGAACATGCTTTGATACGTTTCCCTTCCTGTACCAAGCACGATAAACTGAATATCTTGCTGCGCTAAAAGATCATCCAATACATGAGCTACAAGGTCCAAACCCTTGGAACGATCCATTCGGGTAACCATCGCAATGACAGGAATCTTCTCGTCAATAGGCAAACCCAGTAACTCTTGTAAGTTTACTTTATTTTTCAATTTGCGTTTTGGTGACATTTTACTGTAATTTACTACAAGAGAAGTATCTGTAGCCGGATTATAACTCTCCTGATCAATACCGTTGATAATGCCAACTAAACTGGCCTGCCGAGCCGTAAGCAGCCCGTCCAATTTTTCACCGCATTGCGCTTGCTGAATTTCCGCGGCATAGGATGGACTAACCGTAGTAAGCAGATCAGAATAAACCAAAGCTGCCTTCATATAATTTACATTCCCGAAAAATTCAAGTTTGTCATTTGTCAGATATTCAGGTCCCAGTTCTAAAAATTCCATAATTTCTGGTGGAAATATCCCTTGGTAACGAAGATTATGGATGGTAAAGACCGTTTTCATCGAACTGTAAAGAGGTAAATGAGCATATTGCTCTTTTAAATAGAGGCTAATGAGTCCGCTATGCCAATCATGACAATGCAATACGTCTGGTACAAAATCAAGAAAGGGAATGCTTTCGAGTACGGCTCGGCAAAAATAAGCATAACGCTCGGCATCATCAAAAAAGCTATAAATACCTTTACGTTTAAAATAATACTCATTATCAATGAAGTAGTATGTAATGCCGCGATCCACTAATCTCTCAATTCCTAGAAATTGTTGTCGCCAACCTAAATGAATGGTCGTATGACCCACCTGCTCCATTTCATCCTTGTATTGCCCTGGAATATCGCCATACTTAGGCAGAATGACTCTGACATCCAGCCCACTTTTAGCCAGTTCGGCCGGCAGTGACCCTGTCACGTCTGCCAACCCACCCGTTTTTACAAAAGGTACTGCTTCCGAAGTGACAAACAAGACTTTCTTCACCTAAATCACCGTCCCTTTTTTTATAACCAAAGGATAACATTTTTCGCCAATCAAACGTTTCCCTTTAGTAATCTTTACTCCCTTATCACAAATCACATGTTCTAAGACAGCCCCTTCACTAATTTCACAGTTTTGCATAATAAGACTATCACGAACGCAAGCCTGATGATGAATTTTAACACCACGGAAAAGGACCGAATCACTCACTGTGCCGTCTAATAAACAACCATTGGCAACCAATGTACCTCTCACATCAGAAAAAACGCCATAGCTCGTCGGAGCCTCATCCTTCACCTTCGTATAAATCAAGCCATTTTCAAAAAATAGTTCTTGCCATACTTCGGGACGAAGAAGTGCCATATTATGTCGATAATAGCTGGCTATAGAATGAATTCGACCAAGATAGCCGTAATGACAAAAACCACAAATTTTAATTTTGTTTAAATTTCTTAAAAAAATTCCTTTAACAAAATCTGTCTCACCACGGGCAACAGCTTGATCAACAAGATCAATTAAGAGCTCCCGGTCCAAAAGATACATCCCCATGGATACCTTATTCGTCTTTACCTTCGCAGCATTGACTTCCATATCTACAATACGATCAGAGTCATCTATTGCCACTGTCGTACAATGAATAAAATCATCATCTCCAACAGCCATTTGGTTATAAATCAAGGTCACATCGGCCCCAGTCTGAACATGAAATGCCAGAGCCTTACGATAATCAATATTGCAAATACTACTGCTTCCAGAAACAAGTACATACTGATCACGGCTGCGCAACAAATAATCGCGATTTTGATAAATATTTTGTAAATCTCCCAGGACAGCTTGTTCCGCTTGAACTGGCGGAAGAATAAATAATCCGTCCTGCTTACGCGCCAGATCCCACTCCTTGCCAGAGCGTAAATGATCCATTAATGCACGAAATTTATCGTGCAATAAAATTCCGACATTTGCAATATCTGAGTTCACCATATTCGACAGAGTAAAATCAATCAGCCGATAACGCCCACCAAAGGGCAATGCCGCTAGTGGACGACCTTGGGTTACTTCGGTAATAAAACTTTCATCTTCACTTAGATTAATTAAACCCATTACGCTATTCATGACAGTGCCCCTTCCCGCTTATGGTAAAACCTAGCCCACCTGTTTGCTAGTAGCAGTGTTTTTTTGATCTTTAGATACAACGGAGTTTTCCGTAATTACTGTAATTTCACTTGCACGATCAGATAAATTTTCCGCACCGACGAAACAACCTTCTTTGATAACCGCTTTGCGGCAAACAATGGCTTTATGTATAACAGCCCCTGGTGCAATGGCAGCATAAGGCATCAGCACGGAGTCGACGACTTGAGCACCTTCGCCAACTATAACGCCAGGAAATATAACGGAGTGATCGACTTCACCAAATATTTGAGAACCCTCACTAATAAGTGCCCTCTTCACCTTCGCTGTTGGGGCAATATAGTGAGGAGGCCTTGTCGCATTGACTGAATAAATACGCCAAGCCGGATCATATAAGTCAAGCTGACAGTCGTGATTAAGCAAATCCATATTCGCTTCCCAAAAGCTATCTACCGTCCCAACATCTTTCCAGTAACCGAAAAATTGATATGCGTAAAGCCCGCAATTTTCTTTAAGCATTTTAGGAATGACATTTTTGCCAAAGTCATGGCTGGACTTGCTATCAATTGCATCCGCTTTTAAAAACTTTTTCAAAAGCGACGTATTAAAAATATATACCCCCATGGATGCCAAATTATTTTTAGGATGTTTCGGCTTTTCATCAAATTCATTAATTCGTCCATCTTCCGTCGTATTCATGATGCCAAACCGTGGGGCTTCTTCCCAGGGAACTTCAATAACCGCAATTGTCGCATCGGCTCGCATTTTTTTATGATAATCAAGCATCCGTCCATAATTCATTTTATAAATGTGATCCCCTGATAGAACCAAAACATATTCGGCTTGTACGAGATCAATAAAATTGAGGTTTTGATAAATGGCATCAGCTGTCCCCTTATACCACTCGCCACCTCTTTCGCGTAAACAAGGCGGTAATACATAGACTCCACCATTTTTCCGGTCTAAATCCCAGGCACTGCCAATCCCAATATAGTTATGTAAAGCAAGTGGCTGATACTGCGTTAATACACCAACCATATCCATCCCCGAGTTATGGCAATTGCTCAAAGTAAAATCAATGATGCGATACTTACCACCAAATGGAACTGCCGGTTTAGCAATTTTTTTCGTGAGACTCCCCAGCCGACTCCCTTGACCCCCTGCTAAAATCATAGCAACACACTCTTTGGACTTCATAATGACTCTCCTTTCGCTGATAAAGGCTAAAGTACATTCTCTTGAAGTTTCACTTTAAAATATACTGTTGCAAGTGGTGGAACAGTAAGTTCCAGTGAGTAAGGCTGCCCATGCCAAGGAATCAACTGTGCTGTAAGCGGCGGATTTATCTGTCCAGATCCGCCAAAGTCTACCTCATCCGTATTAAAAAGCTCCTCATAGCTACCTGGATAAGGAACACCAATACGGTAGTTATGGCGAACAACAGGCGTAAAATTACACAACACAATGACTTGCTCTGCTGGGTCAGCCGTTTTTCTCATAAAGCTAATAATGCTTTGCGAAAAATCACTATGATCAATCCACTCCAGACCCTGCCAAGTGTCATCTTTGATCCAAAACGCTGGCTGATCTAAATAACAGTAATTCAGCGATTTTACAAAAGACTGCATCATTCTATGCATATCATATTCGAGTAAATGCCAATCTAGACTTTGTTTATCATTCCACTCAATAAACTGCCCGAATTCCCCGCCCATAAAAAGCAACTTCTTACCAGGATGAGCCATCATATAGCCGTATAAAGCGCGCAAATTAGCAAATTTTTGCCAATAATCACCAGGCATTTTATCAAGTAAAGATTTTTTGCCATGAACTACTTCGTCATGCGAAAGAGGTAATATGAAATTTTCCGAAAAAGCATACATAAATGAAAAAGTTAAATGCTGATGAAACCACTTACGATAGTAAGGATCAGCTTCCATGTATTTTAAAATATCATTCATCCAGCCCATATTCCATTTATGGCTAAAACCCAATCCCCCTACATAGGTTGGCTTGGTAACGAGAGGCCATGCTGTTGATTCTTCCGCAATCATCAGAGGGTCCTGAATATAATGATAGACTGTTTCATTGATTTTTCGGAGCAATGCCACAGCCTCAAGATTTTCCCGTCCACCATATTTATTAGGTGTCCAATTCTGCTTTTTTCCATAGTCTAAATAAATCATGTTTGCCACAGCATCTACGCGCAAACCATCAATATGGTACATTTCAAACCAAAATAAGGCATTAGATACTAAAAAACTTTGTACCTCCGGACGGCCGTAATCGAAATTACTTGTTCCCCATTGTTCGTTGTCAGCAAGTTGGCTATTGCCTGATTCAAATAGCGGCTGGCCATCAAAAAGCCTCAGTCCATGCGAATCCCGGCAAAAATGACCTGGTACCCAATCCATGATCACACCTATATTGGCCGCATGACAAACATTTACAAATTTCATGAAATCCTGCGAACTACCATAACGACTTGTAACAGCAAAATAGCCTGTACTTTGGTAACCCCACGAATCATCCAAAGGATGTTCCATAATAGGCAATAATTCAATGTGTGTGTAGCCCATCTGGCGTACATAAGGTACAAGTTCCCCGGCAAGCTCCTGATAACTGAGAAAAGTACCATCATCATGACGACGCCACGAACCTAAATGGACTTCATAAATATTTAACGGTTGCTGTCTCAGTTTCCCGGTCTGTTTACGAGCCAAAAAATCTTGATCCGTCCAGTTATATCCTGTCAGTGTTGTAACACGAGATGCAGTAAGTGGCCTAACTTCTGAAGCAAAGGCAATAGGATCTGCCTTCTGAACACATTCATCTGCGGCCGTGATAATCTCATATTTATACAAGCTTCCTTCACTTAGTCCAGGTATAAATAATGACCATATCTCGTCTGAAACCTTACTCATCCCATGATCCTGCCCTTGCCATCCATTAAAATCCCCAATAAGACGTACTGCACATGCATGAGGTGCCCAGAGAGTAAAACGAACACCGCACCTGCCCTTGACTTCCATAACATGTGCACCAAGAAATTCATAACAACGAGCATGATTCCCTTCATGAAATAAATGAATGTCTAAACTTCCAGGACCGCGAACAGACAAGAGAACACCCTCTTTCGCAACTGTACTTATCAAAGAATACTATTCGCCTATATGGAAAGTAATTCCTTTACAGAATAATGAATTTATTTACTGCTTTACATTATTTTTTGTTAACAATAAGGTTGTTAAGTTTTTACATATCCGCCGACGATTGATTAGGCTTAGATTGTTGCAACACAACCCATTCCTGCAAAGACTGAATAACAGTACTAGCGAAGTCATCCACTGACAAATTGTGCACTGTGGCATCTTCCTCAGTAATAACAAACAACAACTGATCATCATAATAGATACCCACGCCATCATTATCAGGGCTGGCAATAAAGTGTTCTTCTGACAAATTTTTTAATCGCGTAAGTTGATAAATCTGCCCAGCCGCACTATAGGCCCGATATAAAGGAGTACTGCCTGCTACAGTAGCTGTAAATTCAGGAAGTTGCCAATTACCTTCATATACAACACCCGCCTTTTCATCGCCTTTGACAAAAGGATGAATATGCGCCTCTGCTAAGTATTTTTTCATCAGTCTGACCCGTTCCTTACCCTCTGGATGATCAGAAAACAAATCTGATTGATAAGTAGCATCAATTTTCGACAATTTTTCTAGTCCCATCAACATGGCATAAGGACTATAACCAGCATGAGTACTATGCTGAAACCCCAAATAATCAGCTTCACGTTCATCATTTCGACTATAGTGAGCCATTAGCATTTCCATCGTCACACCCTGAAGAAGCATATCACGCCCTTTCGTAAGCAAAGCCAAGAGCAAATTCATACCTGTACCTTTTTCCATTTCTTTAATAGCGTGCCTTTTTACAATATGGCCCAATTCATGTCCAATTACACCTGCCAACTCATCATCTGAAGGCATGAGGTCAATCAACCCTTTGTACACATAGATAAAACCGCCTGGAATAGCAAAAGCATTGACCTCGGTAGAATCAAGCACCTTAAATGTATAAGGCAGATCCGGTCTTTCACTGACCTTAGCCAACCGCAAACCGATCTTTTGCACACGCTCTTGCAAGGCTGAATCCTTCACAAGGGGAATCTGTCTTTCTACCTCAACAGCCTCACGCTGCCCCATGTCAATCTCATCCTGCGTCGACATAGCCCAAACGGACTGTGGCAGTGAAATAAACCATAGGCAAAACAACATGAGTCCTATATTAATCAGTTTTATGATTGTTTGTGAATTGAAATGTCTCATTTTTTCTGCCTTTCTAGACTGCCTGCCCATAACTGCAGCACCCAAGAAGTAGTCGCTCCCTGCCGCAAGGCCGTTACTAATTGTACTTTTAACTGACGACGATGTCTAAAATATGCCTTAACCAACACGCCATGATACTGTGAAGTAATCTCCCCCGTCTTCACGAGACGACGATAGTAAGTACCAAGCAAATCAACCTCACGCAAAGGTTGAAATAAAAGCCCCCATTCATCCATCAGCTCAAGGCAATCGGTAGATAAATGGAGACTAGCCGCTGATTTCATCACTTTTAGCCGTAGTTTATCATAAAAATCAATCAAAAGATCACTTGCTGTCCTATTCCCTGGATGTTGGATAAACTGCGCCTCCTTTTCCAGATAAGCCCACAAGAAATAACGGGGCTCATCACTGCGTAAAATTTTTTCTTTCCAAGCAACTCCAGCTAAGCAAAGACCTCGCTGATATTTACTCCTCTGTTCCAAACGCAGCTTAAAACGCTCAGCAAGAATGGCACCGAGACGAATTAAATCCAATGGTGTGCCTGACTTTAACTCGAGCTCCATTTCCAAAATAGGTGCCGACAAATCTTCCACAATGACTTGTCCTTGATCCACAGCAACCTCAATCAAACTCGCTTCATACTTCACAAGCAATATCTTTCTGATAAAATTCGTCGTAAAAAGCGGCAACAATACACTCCCATTGACAACGGCCCGCAGTGATTCACCCACAGTCGTTGCAGCAAAAATTTTATCATCCGCCACAGCTGCTTCAATCGGAACATTCCATTCCTGACGTTCATGCAAGCCGCCTGTACTATTCCCACCAGCCTTAACTGTCGCCTCAATCCTGTGGTCCGTCGATCGGATGCGAAATGTCATCCGATGATTCATCAAACTTTGTTGCTTTGTATCATAATAGGTAGAAACTAATTGAGCTTCCTGCCACTTTGTTACTGCAAGAGACAACAAAAAGAAATCCGCTGTTACTTTATCAAGATCGCTCGAATCCAGCAATGCTAGTTTAAGTTCAATCTCTTGATCTTTATTCATCTCTAAACTTCCCTTCTATGCCTCCATACTCCTAACAACTTAAAGCCGCACCAACAGCCGCCCCCATACCTGATCCATCTTTTACAAGTTTAAGTATAATGTTTTTAGACTTATCCCCGTATATTTCTGAGAGTGCCTGACACAATTCATTCGCATAACCAGGCATTTTTTCATAAAGTGACCCATCAATAGCAATACAATGCATGGCATCCAGATTCGGATCGACATGAGTCAAAATGCCGCTATAAGAAGCTGCCGCTAAACGTGCGGACCGAACTACAACGGCTTGGGTAATCGACTGCAATAAACTACAATCATCTGCAGTAAGCGTGACTCCATGAGACAACAATTGCTTAGAAATCTCCTGACCTTGCGCAGCTGACAGGATTCTAGATAAATCTTCACCAGTCAAAGAAACGCCTTGCGTTGACAAAACATGATCGCGACCTTGCGCTTGCACCCTAATCAATTCATCAAAGATCAGTCCAACCAATTTCCCCAGATAAGCACCAGAAACTTGCTTTTCTAATAGTTGCGCACCCGGCTGCGCGCTGTTACTATCAAGAAGTTTGTCCCAAGCAGTGCCTGGGATGCCATCAAAATTGCCGGACTCCAGATTAATAATGACATTTGACTGTTCCTTTGTCTCAACATAACAACTATTGTGCCCTGTGCCGCAAATAGAACCAATTGTCACATAAGGCTGCTGATAAGAAGCAGCTAACAAGGTTGCGACCGTATCATTCATGACAGCCGTAGGCGTAATCTGGACTAGCCCGCGTCTTTCTAATGCCTGAATAAGCAATCGCGTAACATCATACCCCACAACATCGCGCGTCTTAAATTCCTTCGTCCATGTTGAAAGTATCGCTTCATTGGCTCGCTGCTGTGAAAAAGGAAAAGAAAAAGTATGTCCAAGCAGATAGGTCTGCTTAGGTTCAACAAACCCCGCCAATTCATCTGCGATATAATCAAACAACATTTCTCCAGTACAGTCATGCGCTGTATAATCAATATTTTTTGTTTTTAACGGAAAGCTATGCTTCCGTTTAAGTTTCAACTGACGATTACCAGCTAAATCAATATCAAGCACACGAACATTGGTTCCACCCAAATCAAGGGCGAGGAAATGTCCCTTCTCCGCTCCTGACGCCGCAGGTAAATAAGACGAAAGAATTTTAAGTGAACTCTTTTTACCAGCAAGAGCTGCTGTCATTTGATAGAAGAAATTGGCCGCAATACGATTTAATTGTGCACCAGACAAGAATAAGCACTGCAATTTCTCATTAATCATAATTTTTTCCCCCTCACTTCAATACAATTATCTGACAGCGTACTCCCCTGTCCCAAATCTGTTAGTCTGTCCGACAGCAAAGCATTCACAGATCGATTGCCGGAAGTCTGCTCTAAAGACCAGACTCCCTCAACAACAACGGTACCTGCTAAAACAGCTTCTGTCACCTTAAGTGAAAATTCTACCTCGCCTTGATCATTGTGGGCTATAACCGCCTGTCCTGTGATTAAATAGCGCTGTTTAGCATCACAAGGATTCATTAATAAAACCATTTTTCCCCGCTTATTCGATAGTTCTTTCTGCTCCGTAAATGTCGAATTTAGCGTCTGAACACTCGGTGCTACAACTAAATGCAAGGATTCACGGCCACGATAGGGTTCTACATAATGGGGCAATTTCTCGTCCAGCCGTTCATTATAAAGTTCAATCTTCCCCGATGGTGTCAAAAAATTCATTTTACTTCCAGCCCCAAGTGCCGCTGATAATGCTTTACCAGATTTCCACTGATTTTCATCTATTCCCGCACAAAGTGGGTTGATAAATTGTAAGACATGATCAATCAATTCATCGGCACTTTGCTGAAAAAATGTTTCATTAAAACCCATGGCCTGCGCTAATAGCTGAAAAACTTCCCAATTCGATTTGCTTTGACCAAGGGGAGTGATGGCAGGAAAAGCACGTTGCAAATAATTATGACCATAGCCGCGGTAAAAATCACTATGTTCAGCGGAAGTCGTAGCTGGAAGGACAATGTCAGCAAAACGCGCTGTATCTGTCATAAAACGTTCATGAACAACAGTAAATAAATCCTCACGCAATAAACCCCGGATGACACGGTTTTGATCGGGATTGACTGCCACTGGATTGGTATTGTAAACATACAAACTGTAAATAGGTGGCTGTTCTTCGCACAGCACCTTGCCAAGCTGATTCATATTTAACATACGCGTAGGCTGATGCAAGAAATCTTCGCGGGTAATTTCAGATAATTTAAAGGCACGCTTCATACTCGTACCATTAAAACATCCGCCGCCAAGGTGCTGCCAAGCGCCTACCACAGCAGGTAATGCAGAAATTAAACGAATGGTCATGGCACCATTTCCATACCGTGACATGCCACTGCCTACTTGAATATAGGGAGCCCTTGCCTTACCATACTCTGCAGCCAATTGCTCAATAACCGCAACGGAAACACCAGTAATCTCACTTACTGTACTCGGCGTATACTCAGGCAATATTTGGTCGGAAAACAAATCAAAACCAAGTACATACTTTTGGATAAAGGCTTGATCAATGAGCTCCTCGCGTACTAAAATGTGCATAATCCCCAAAGCAAGGGCTCCATCTGTACCGGGCTTTACCAAAATAGTTCGATCAGCAAGAGCAGCGTTAGGCGTACGATAGGCTTCAATAAGCACAATTTTAGCTCCACGGCTTTGAGCCATTTTTAAATCTGGAATAAAGTGTAGATTTGTGGCAATTGTATTGCTCCCCCAAATAATAACATAATCACTGTGAGCCACTTCTTCCGGGCGCATGCCATGCGTATCACCCATCAAAGCCTCCCATCCAGCTCCCTTAGCGGGCGAACAGATAGTCCGCGCCAACTGTGATGCCCCTAGTTTATGAAAAAACGCATGACCTGCATTTGTCTGTAGCAACCCCATCGTACCAGCATACGAATAAGGCAAAATAGCTTCAGACCCAGCCTTAATAATCAGCTTCTTCCAATTTGAGACAATGGTAGTAATCGCTTGCTCCCAGGTTATGGGCCGAAATTTACCACAACCTTTTTTCCCTGTCCTAAGTAACGGTTGAGTCAAGCGCTGTGGCGAATGAATGACTTTGTGATACAAATGCATTTTCCCGCACAGTCTCCCTCGTGTATAAGGATGCTCATCATCCCCTTTCACTGATACAACTCGATTATTTTCCACAGTTAACAATAAGCCGCAGGTATCTGGACAATCATAAGGACATACAGATCGTTTGATTACTTGCCCCATCACAATCACCCCTTCTATAAGAAGAACCAATAAACACCGTTTTACTGGTTAATATTACCGTAATTTTTCATTTATAATTTGTTCCACAAAACTCCTCTATTTCCTGCCGAATATAAAAACTCTAGATAGCCTGAACACAGCAAAAAGACCACTTCATTACGAAGTGGTCTTTTTATTAAATCAGCAACTCCCTATCCTCCCAGGCCGTTTCCAACCAAGTACTTT